>JANOKR010000483.1:0-1880 GCA_031419315.1 Betaproteobacteria bacterium | reverse complement strand
GACCGACCCGCAGCGGGTGCGCCGCACCGACCCCGGCGACCCAGCGCGCTGCCCAGTGTGGCAGTTCCACCGCGTCTACAGCGACGCCGACACCCAGGCCTGGGTGGTCAAAGGCTGCACCACTGCCGGCATCGGCTGCCTCGAATGCAAGCAGCCGGTGATCGACGCGATCATCAAGGAGCAGCAGCCCTGGCATGAGCGTGCCGAAAAATTCCTGAGCAACCCGAAGCAGGTGCACTGGATCGTCGAGATGGGCACCGAGCGCGCGCGCACGGTGGCGCGGCGGACGATGAAAGATGTGCGCGCCGCGATGGGCTTGAACTACTGACCTGCGGCCACCAGCAGATGCCATTCCCAGCACCCCAGCGATGAACGAACCGATGCGCGACACCCCGATCGAATTTGAATCTGGCCCGAACCCGACCGCGAGCCTGATCGTGCTGCACGGTCTCGGCGCCGACGGCCAAGACTTCGTGCCGGTCTGCGAGGCGCTGCAACTGGCGGCGATCGGTGCGGTGCGCTTTGTGCTGCCGCACGCGCCGGTGCGCCCGGTCACGATCAATGGCGGCTACGCGATGCGCGCCTGGTACGACATCCTGGGCACCGAAGGCGCGGGCCGCGGCGAAGACGAAGCCGGCCTGCGCGCCAGCATCGGCATCGTGCAGGGCCTGGTCGACCGCGAGCGCGCGCGTGGCATCGCCGCCGAGCGCATCGTGCTGATGGGCTTTTCGCAGGGCTGCGCGATGACACTCTGCGCCGGCCTGCGTTACCCCGAACGCCTGGGCGGCCTCGTCGGCCTCTCCGGCTATCTGCCGCTGGCCGCAAAGACCGCCACCGAGCGTGCGGCGGCGAACGCCGGCGTGCCGATCTTCATGGCCCACGGCGAGCAAGACGAGATGATCCCGATCGCTCGGGCGACCGCGTCACGCGACGTGCTGCAGACGCTGGGGCATGCAACCGAATGGCACAGCTATCCGATGGGCCACTCGGTGTGCATCGAAGAGATCGCTGACCTCAACGGCTGGCTGCTCAGGGTCTGGGCGGCCGAAGGGTCCAAGGCGTGACGCGCACTGTTTTGCCGACCCGCCGCGTCTTTGCCAGCCTCGCAGCGACGGTAGGTGTCGCGGTGCTGACGGGCTGCGCCGCGTTGCCCAACCGCGAGCCGTTGAGAGTCAACCTGGTCGGACTCGAGCGCCTCAAAGGCGAAGGTTTCGAGCTGCGTTTTGCAGTCAAGCTGCGGGTGCAGAACCCCAACGAATCGGCGATTGAGTTCGACGGCATCTCGATCGACCTCGACGTCAACGGCCGCCCGCTGGCCAGCGGCGTGAGTGCCGAAGCCGGCAGCGTGCCGCGTTTCGGCGAGGTCGTGATCACGGTGCCGGTGAGTGTCTCGGCGAGCGCCGCAGTGCGCCAGATGATCGGCCTGATGGACGGCGTGCCGCGTGGCGAGATGCCTTATGCGGTGCGCGGCCGCTTTGCCGGCGGCGGCGTCGTCGGCCTGTTCGGTGGCGCACGTTTCAGCGCCGAAGGCAGCTTGAAGCTGCCGCAGTGAGCGGCGGCCAAGACATGGCGCTGCGCCACTTCGGCCGCGAGTTTCGCCCTTCGCAACCGAGCAACGGGGGCCTCGGAAGCCACGCCTGGGCGCCGGCCTACATCCGCCAATGAGCACCGAGGGTCGCTCGAGGGCGATTTCCGGCTGGGCGGGGCCGGCCGCAGGCCTTAGGGTGCCCCAGTGAGCACGGTGCAGCCGCTGCTGCAAGTGCGCGCGCTGGCCGGCCCGCGCGGCGACCCGCGCCGCATCAGCGGCCGTGATTTAAGCCTCAACGCGGGCGATATCGTCTGGCGGCGCGGCCGCAACGGCAGTGGCAAGAACACCCAGC
>JANOKR010000482.1:0-4317 GCA_031419315.1 Betaproteobacteria bacterium | reverse complement strand
TCAGCGACGCGATCGTCACCGCGCCGCCCGCGGTCAACGCCGAAGAGCCGCCGATCGAGATGCTGGCATCGCTGTCGACGATGCTGATCGCCACCGATGCGTCGAAGCTGGAATTGCTGCTCGAGCTGTCGGGCGCGGTATTCAGCGTGCTCGTGACGCCGCCCTTGCTTTCGATTGCCAGCGTGCCGGTGGCGTTGATGCTGTTGGCACCACTGAAGGCGATCGACGCGGTCGCATTCGCCTGCACGGCGCCGATCTTGACCTGACCACCGAGCAACTCGACATCTTCGCTGTCGATCGTGATCGTGGCCTGCGCGTCGATGCCGATATTGCGACCGCCGATGGTGCCGCCGAGCAGGTTCACCGCGGCCGTCGCATCGGCCAGGATATCGGTGCCCAGGATGCCGCCGTCAGCGGTGCTGATGGCAGCCAGGCGCACATCGCGCGCGCTCAGGCTGGCGCCAGCGATGAAATCGATCTTCTCGGCGGACTCGAAGTCGACGTCGCCGGTGGAGCCGAGCGCGCCGCCGATGCGGATGTCGTCGCTGCTGTTGACGAACAGGCCAGTGGACTGGTAAACGGTCGGCCCGCTGGCGGCGAAGATCAACTGGTCGTCGGTGATCAGGGGCACATCGGTGCCGCCATCGAAGTCGATCTTGATCGCGAAGCGCGACGCGTTGATCGGCGCGCCGGTATCGGTGTAGTTCAGATTCACCGTCAGGCGGTCATTGAAGACCGACCCGGTGAAGCTGACGCGCACGTTTTCGTCGAGCACTTCAGACGCCAGCACCGTGGCGCCGTTTCTGAGCTGCAAGGTCAGATTGGCGCCGCCGGTATCAACCAGCACCAGGCTGGCGTCGAGCGCGCCGGTGGGCGGCGCGGTGTAACTCAGGATCGCGCCGAATGCAGGCTGCGGCAGTGGCGACGTCGACAGCAGCAGGCGCGGCTCAAGGCTTTCGATCAGCGGGCGGCGGCGCGGCGCCTTGGCGCCGAGTTCGGGAAACGCACGCTCGATGAGCCGGCCGATGAGCGACTTGCCCCAATCGACGAGACCGCGCTGCCAGCGTCGGCCACCCGCGCGCCGCCTGTTGCCCCTGGACACCGAACTGTCTTTGATATTCATCACTCGCCCCTGCTGCGCGGCCCGGCGCCGCGAGGCGGCCGAAGCCAATAATGGAGTCTCGTTTTGGGCCGGCGAACGCCAGTGGCCAACCCATTGCGGCTCGTTTCTCACGCTACTCCAAGTGCGCCCCAGCGCCCACCCCTAAGCCGGGTGGGTGTCCGCCCGCCCCCACTCGGGTTCGTGGGGTTGTGTGCCGACCAGAACATCGCCCCAAAAACGGCCCATCATTTCGGCCCGGCGACGACAGGCCGGGTTCAAATACCGACGATCACCGCCAATATGGGTTTTCATGGGCCACGCCTGCCACAGCCACGACACTGCCACCAGCGCTGAATCGGCGCGTCGCTCGCCAGCCTACCGTCGCGTGCTTTGGGCAGCGCTGCTCATCAACGCCGCGATGTTTGGCGTCGAGGTCGGCAGCGGGCTCTACGCCGGGTCGGTGGCGCTGCTGGCCGACGCGGTCGACTTTTTCGGCGACGCCGCCAACTACGGGCTGTCCTTGTTCGTGCTCGGCATGGCCGCTGCGACACGTGCCCGCGCGGCTCTGTTCAAGGGGCTGACGATGGGCCTCTTCGGCACCCTGGTGCTCGGCCGGGCAGCCTGGAGCGCGACCAGCGGCATGGTGCCCGAGCCGGCGACGATGGGGCTCATCGGCGCGCTCGCACTGGTAGCCAACCTGGCCGTCGCCGCGCTGCTCTACGCCTGGCGCGACGGCGACGCGAATATGCGTTCGGTCTGGCTGTGCACCCGCAACGACGCAATCGGCAATGTCGCCGTGCTGCTCGCCGCGCTGGGTGTCTTCGGCACCGACAGCGCCTGGCCTGATCTCGGCGTGGCTGCCGTCATGGGCCTGCTCGCACTGGGCGCGGCGCGGTCGGTGATCGTGCAAGCGCAGGCTGAGTTGGCGGGGATTCGCGCGGAACGGGCGGGCAGCGGCAAAGACACCGCCCACGCCAGTGACCACGACCACATCCGCGGCCACGGCCACGGCCCCGACCACCAACATGGTCACCCGTGCGGACCGGCTTGAGCCGCCCTGTGATGCGCCCCGCGATCAGCTTGCCAAGACGTCCTGGCGTCGCCGCCGCCCTCGGTGCGGCGCTGCTTTTTGGCGCCGGCACGCCGCTGGCCAAGGCGCTGCTCGAAGGCATCGATGCCTGGGTGCTCGCCGGCCTGCTCTACCTCGGCTCGGGCCTCGGACTGGCGCTGATCCGACGGCTGCGCGGCGCACCGGCGGTCAAGTTGCCGGCCGGCGATTGGCGCTGGCTGGCCGGTGCAGTTTTCGCCGGTGGTGTTGTCGGCCCGGTCCTGCTGATGGCCGGGCTGGCGCGTTTGCCGGCCACCAGCACGTCGTTGCTGCTCAATGCCGAAGCGGTCTTCACGGCGCTGCTGGCATGGTTTGTCTTCCGCGAAAACTTCGATCGCCGCATCGCCGTCGGCATGGGCTGCATCGTTGTCGGCGCGGTGGTGCTGATCTGGCCCGGCGCGGGCGCCGACACCGCGTCGGGCGCTCTGGCCGTTGCGGCGACTGGCGTGGCCTGGGTCGACCTCTGGCCGGCACTCGCCGTGCTCGGCGCCTGCGCCGCTTGGGGCCTCGACAACAACCTCACCCGGCGGGTCGCGCTGAACGACGCGATGTGGGTCGCTTCGGTCAAGGGCCTGGCCGCCGGCACGGTGAACCTGGCGCTGGCGCTGTTGATCGGCAGTGCGCTGCCGCCGTGGCCCGGCCTGGCCGGCGCGCTGGCCCTGGGCCTGGCCGCCTACGGCATCAGCCTGACGCTGTTTGTGGTCGCGCTGCGGGATCTTGGCACCGCGCGTACCGGCGCGTACTTTTCAGTCGCGCCGTTTTTTGGCGCGCTGCTCGCCGTGGTTTTTCTCGGCGAGGCGGTTGGCCCGCAACTCATCGCAGCCGCCGCGTTGATGGCCCTGGGCGTCTGGCTGCACCTCACCGAACGCCATGCCCACGAGCATCACCACGAAACGATCGAGCACGAACACGAACACGACCACGCCGATGACCACGATGCCCACCACGAGCATGACCATGGCCTCGGGTTGGTTGTCATCGGCAAACACCACCATCGTCACCAGCACGAGCCGTTGAGGCACAGCCACCGGCATTTCCCCGACGCGCACCACCGTCACCGCCATTGACGGCCGTTGACGACGGCAGGCTATCGCCGCGCGTTGTTGCTGATGGCGTCGGCGAAGCGGTCGAACAGCGGCAGCGGCAGGTCGTGGCCCATGCCGGGCACGATGTCGGCAACCGCCCCCGGGATGCGCGCGACGAGGTCATGCGCTGCGGCCACCGGGATCAGCGGGTCGTCGGCGCCGTGGATGACGCAGGTCGGCGCGCCGATCCTGGGCAGCATCGCGCTGCGGTCGCCGTCGGCCACCACGGCGAGCAATTGGCGCGAGGTGCCGGCCGGCCGCCAGGCGCGCTGCACGGTTTCGCGCAACCGCCGGCGCAGCCGCTCGGGATCGGGCGGATAGCCCGGGCTGCCGATGATGCGCAAGACGTTTTCGAGATGCGCCACCGCGGCCTCGGGCTGGTCGCTCGCGGGGCGCGAACGCAGCGCTTTTTGCACCGCGTAGCTCGGCTGCGGCAACCGGCGCGAGCCCGAGCTGGTCATCATCAGGCTCAAGCTGGCGACCCGTTGCGGATGCACAGCCGCGATGTGCTGGGCGATCATGCCGCCCATCGAGGCACCGCAGATGTGGGCGCGCTGGATGCCCAGCGCATCGAGCACGCCGACGCTGTCGTCGGCCATGTCGCGCAACGAATACGGGCTCGATATCGGCAGCCGCATCAGATATCGCAAGGCGGCCCAGCCAATACTCGGCACCCCGAGGTGATCAAAGCCCTGGCTCAAGCCGATATCGCGGTTGTCGATGCGGATCACGCGCAGGCCACGCGCGAGCAGCGCCTGCACCAGCTCATCGGGCCAGCCGATGAGCTGCATACCCAGGCCCATGATCATCAACAGCGGCGGCGCCGATGGCGGGCCCTGGTCGTCGACCTCGATGCCGACCCCTCTGACGCTGATCTGCATCGGCGCTGCTTAAACGCGGCTAAAACGCAGCCGCCGCCAGCGGTGACTGGTGGGCGACCTTGAAAAACCATCGCCGCGCGCCCTGGGTGTCGAAGCGTTTCCAGCGCGCCGGGTCAGCGCGCAGCCGGTCGGCGATGGCGT
>JANOKR010000481.1:0-2860 GCA_031419315.1 Betaproteobacteria bacterium | reverse complement strand
TGATGTAGGGCAGGAAGTAGGCGCCGATGACAGCGTCGCGCAGGCGCTTGAACGAGGTGTGGATGAACACCGCCAGCGGTATCGCCACCAGGTGCTGTGGCACGCCCGATGCCAGCGCCAGCCAGGCGGTGTTCTTGAGTGACTTCCAGAACCATTCGTCCTGCAGCGAGAAGACGAAGTTGTCCAGGCCGACAAATTCCATCGCACCCAGGCCGCTCGTGGGTTCCCAGGACTGGAACGCCAGAAACAGCGAAAACACCAGCGGGAAGATGCCGAAGATCCCGAACAGGATCACAAACGGGCTCAGCAGCACGTAGGGTGTCCAGGTCGGCGACAGGCGCAGGGCGGCAGGCAGCTTCATGGTGCGGCGGGTCTCAGACACTTAGCGCAAGGCGCGTTTTTGCAGCAGGCGCTGGGCATCGGCGAGCGCGACAGTGATGTCCTTGCCGCGGTCGAGCACCTTGTCGAGTTCGGTATCGATGACCTCGTCGGCAAACGCGTCCTGCTTGTGCACGTCGACGGCGACGATGCGCGCGGCCGCCGCGCGCCAGCCGACCCGCGCTGTCTGCGCGCCCAAGAAGGCGATCGGCTGGTCAAAGAATGCGTCGCCATAGGTTTCGAGCAGCGCCGGAAACGCGTCCTGCGATTTGAAGGCCGCAAGCTGCACATCGCGGTTCAGCGTCATCAACTGGATGAACTGCCAGGCCAGCGTCTTGTTCGCCGTGGGTGCGCCGCGAGCGATCGCAAAGAAGGTGCCGCCATAAGCCGCGAAAGCGCCTTCGGGCAGTTGCGCTGCGCGCCACTGGCCCTTGGTCGCCGGGGCCAGCCAGTTGTTCAGGTGGCCGGCCAGCCAGGCGCCGGTCAACTGGGTCGAGATGGTGCCGCGCTTGAAACCCTCGGACCATTCGTTGGACCAGGCGCTGACGCGGGCGTCGAGCTTTTGCTGGCGCACCTTGCGCGCGAGTTCGAAGGCGCGCACAAATCGCGGCGACGTGACGAGCACGTTCGACTGGCTGTCGAAGTACAAGCCCTCGCCAGGCTGGATGCCGGTGCGGATGACGATGTCCTTCATGTCGCGCGCATGGGCCATCAGGTAGGCACCGGTGGCCGACTTGATCTTGGCGCCGGTGGCGATATAACTCTCCCAGGAGCGGGTCAGATCGGCTTCGCTCACGCCGGCCTTGGCGAGCACGTCGATGCGGTAGAGCAACGTGCCTGGCCCGATATCGGTGGGCGCGGCGACCACCGCGCCCCTGCGGCTGGTCGCCTGCTGGTAGGCATAGGGCACCCAGCGCGACTTGAATTGCTGGATCTCGTAGGGCGGCTTGGACAGGTCCTCGAGCCCGCCGCCCTGCGCAAAGCGGCCGAGATAACCGACTTCGAGCGCCATCACGTCGGGCAGGTAAAACGAGGTCGACAGCGCGGTTGTCATCGCCGTGTGGTGGTCGCTGAACTGGCGGCTGACGATCTTGATCTCGACGTTCGGGTGCAGGCGCTTCCAGGCCGGGATCGCAGACTTGACGATCTCGTCGACGGCCGGAAAGGCAGCGATCGTCAGCGTCTGCTGGGCCTGCGCAGCGGCGAGCCAGCACAGCAGCATGGCGGCGCCAACGGCGGCCTGCCGCTGCTGTTGGCGCTGCTTCTGCCGCTCGTCCGACCGCACTTTCAACAATTCGCCCCAACGCGCCATGCGCTCCTCCAGCGCTCGATCTGAAAGCGCTTTCAAACTTTAAGCACTCCGTGTCGGGATGTCAATTCAGGGTATCTGCGGGGTGGGGTGCCGCAACGCCGACCGCGGTTGCCACGCGCAGCCGCGGCCGCGCACCTACGGCTTGGCCAGCCTGCGGCTCGATTCGCGGGCAATGAATCGTGGTACCGGCATTTTCACGGTCGGGGTCGTTCCGGCAATCAGCGCGAGCATCGCCGAGGCGGCCAGGCGCCCCAATTCGTAGGTCGGCTGATGCACCGTGCTCAGCGGTGGGACCGCAAATACCGCGGTCGGCAGGTCGTCGAAGCCGACCAGGGACACGTCCTTGGGCACATGCAGGCCGCGTCGGTGCAACGCGAGTGCCGCGCCAAAGGCCATCTGGTCGTTGGCCGCAAAGATCGCGGTAAATCGCTCGCGGCTGTCGAGCAAGCGCTCGACGGCCTCGACCCCGCTCTGCTCCTGGTATTGGCCGGGCAGCACCAAGGCCGGATTGAATTTGATCCCGGCCGCGTCGAGTGCGGCGCGATAACCCTGCTGGCGCTCGCCGGCGTCCGGATGCCTGGGGTCGCCGCCGATGAAAGCGATGCGGCGATGGCCCAGCGCCAGCAGATGGTGCGTGGCCAGCCGGGCGCCTTCGAAGTTGTCGAAGTCCATCGCAAACAGGCCCGGCGCCTTGAGCGTGCGGCCGGTGACCACGACCGGCACCGCCTTGGCGCAATTGCGCAGGGCCTGGTCACTCAGGCGGCCGGTGAGCACGATGATGCCGTCGACGCGGCGCGAGCGCAACACGTCGATGCAGCGCGCTTCTTCGGTCGCGTCCCAATGCCCGCTGACAAACAGCGGGCTGTAACCGGCATGCGCCAGTTCGTCTTCGACACCACGCAGTGCGACGCCATAAAACGGGCTGTCCAGCGCCTGGGTGACGACGCCGATGCTCAGTGAACGCCCACCAGCGAGGCCGCGTGCCATCGGATTGGGCACAAAGCCCAGGCTCGCAATCGCGGCATCGATCGCCTCGCGTTTGGCCTGGCTGACCACCGCGGTGCCATTGAGCACCCGCGACACCGTGCTCAACGAAACGCCCGCGAGTTGCGCCACCATTTCGATCGTCACCGCCTGCGTGCCGCGGGCAGCGGGGGACTTGGGCGATTT
>JANOKR010000480.1:0-3977 GCA_031419315.1 Betaproteobacteria bacterium | reverse complement strand
CCCTGCAACCCGGCCGCGCCGAGCCGATGGGCGCGCTCGCCCGCGACGGCGGCGTCAACTTTGCCGTCTTCTCGCAAAACGCGACGCAAGTCGAGCTGTGCATCTTCGACGCCGCAGTTGTCGGCACTGCTGCGGACCTTCGACGTTATGCATTGCAGGGCCCGCACGACGGCATCTGGCACGGCTTCCTGCCCGGCGCCGGCCCGGGCCTGGTCTACGGCCTGCGCGCCCATGGTCCGTACCTGCCCGAACATGGCCACCGCTTCAACCCCCACAAGCTGCTGCTCGACCCCAACGCGCGCGAAATCGTCGGGCGCTGGGCGCCGCAGCCCGAGCACCACGGCTACGAAGTGGGGCATCCTGAAGGCGCACGGTCTTTCGACAGCCGCGACAACGCTGCGACGGCGCTCAAGGCGCGTGTCGCCGCAGCGCCGCAGTGGGCGCCGGGCGCCGTCAACGCGCCGCCGCAGCTTGAGAGCGGCGCCGGCACGGCGCCGCGTGTGGCCGATGCCGATGTCGTGATCTACGAAGTCCACGTCAAGAATTTCAGCAAAGCGCACCCCGACATCCCGCCGGCGCTGCGCGGCAGCTACGCAGCGTTGGCGCACCCGGCGGCGATCGCACATTTCAAGCGCCTGGGCGTGACCACGCTGGAGCTGCTGCCGGTGCAGTACCACCTCGACGAAGGTTTTCTCGCCGAACGCGGCCTGATCAACCATTGGGGCTACAACACGATCGGATTCTTCTGCGCTGACCCGCGTTTTGCGTCGCAGCCCGACGACCCTGCTGCCGTCAATGAAGAGTTCCGCCAGATGGTCACCACGCTGCACGCGCATGGCCTCGAGGTGCTGCTCGACGTCGTCTACAACCACACGCCCGAAGGCAACGAACTCGGGGCCACGATCAGCTTTCGGGGCCTCGACAACCGCAGTTGGTACCACCTCGCCGCCGACGACCGCGCACGCTGCGAAAACCACAGCGGCTGCGGCAATACGCTGTATGTCGCGCACCCGCGGGTGACCCAATTTGTGCTCGACTCGCTGCGCTTTTGGGTGCAGGAAATGGGCGTCGACGGCTTCCGCTTCGACCTCGCACCCGTGCTCGGCCGCAACGCCCACGGCTTCGACCCCCACGCGGCGTTTTTCACCGCGCTGATGCAAGACCCGGTGCTGGCGCGCACCCGGCTCATCGCCGAGGCTTGGGACTCTGGCCCGCAGGGTTACCAGGTCGGGCGTTTCCCTGGCCGCTGGGGGGAGTGGAACGACAAATTCCGCGACACCATGCGGGCCTACTGGCTGCGGGGTGGTCAGCACAGTGGTCAGGTCGGCAGCGCATCCGGCGGCCAAGTCGACGCGGTAAGCCGGGCTGAGTTTGCGCGCCGTTTTACCGCGTCGAGCGACCTCTTCCACCACAGCACCAGGCGGCCGACGGCGAGTGTCAATTTTGTCGCCGTGCACGACGGTTTTACGCTGGCCGACTTCACCAGCCATGCGGCCAAGCACAACCACGCCAATGGCGAAGACAACCGCGACGGCCGCGACAACGAACTCTGCGCCAACTTCGGCGTCGATGGCCCGACTGACGACATCGGCGTGACCGCGCTGCGCTGGCGTGTGCGCCGCGCGCTGATGGCCACGCTGCTGCTCGCCCAGGGCACGCCGATGATCAACGCCGGCGACGAGATCGGTCACAGCCAGCAGGGCAACAACAACGCCTGGAACCAGGACAATCCGACGAGCTGGATCGACTGGTCGCAGGCTGACGAGGTGATGGCTAACTTTGTATCGCAGCTGCTGGCGCTGCGTCGTGAAGAACCGGCGCTGCGCCACGAGCGCTGGTTTTTCAATGCCAACGCGCCCGCCGGTGAGCGCCGCCTGGTCTGGCTCAACGCCAGCGGCACCGAGATGCAGCACCACGACTGGCAGGATGCCAGCCAGCGGGTGCTGGCCTGCCATCTTCTGGCCGGCGCCGCAGCGCAGCCCGATGACCACGCACTGCTCATCGCCTTCAACCCCGAGCCGCGCGACCACGGCTTCACCTTGCCTGCCGGCCGCTGGTTGCTGCGCCTGGACAGCAGCTTGTTATCAACGCCCGGCATCGTCTACACCGAAGCCTCGCCCTTCAAAATCCCGGCCCGCGCTGTCCTCGTGCTGCGCAGCATCAACCCGGCACTGCCGGCCAAATCATGAACCTGCATCAACGCGCTTCGGGTGTGCTTTTGCACATCACCAGCCTGCCCGGACCGCATGGCGTCGGCGACTTCGGCCCCGGCGCTTATCACTTCGTCGATTGGCTCCAGTCCTGCGGCCAGCAGGCCTGGCAATGGCTGCCGACAACGCCGATCGGCCCCGGCGACTCGCCTTACCAGAGTGTCAGCGCATTTGCCGGCAGCCCGCTGATGGTCGCGCTGGAGCCGCTGGTGCAGCGCGGCTGGCTCGTCGCACCAAGCCTGCCCGACGCTGGCTTCGACGCCACCCGGGTTGACTTTGCCCGCGTCGTGCCCTGGCGCCTGCAACAACTGCGCGCCGCCTTCGCAGGGTTTGAGGCCAGCGCAAGCAAAACCGAGCGCCAGGCATTTGCTGCCTGGTGCAAGGCCGAGGCTTCGTGGGCCGACGACTACAGCCTGTTCATGGCGCTCGAAACGGCGCACAACGGCCATGCCTGGTGGGACTGGTCTGCACCGTTAGCCCGTCGCGACAAGAAGGCGCTGGCCAAGGCGCGCAAGGACCATGCCGCCGAGATCACCTTCTGGCAGTTTGTGCAATGGTGTTTCGACGAACAATGTGCCGCGCTGCGCATCTACGCGCAGCAGCGTGGTGTCTCGATCGTCGGCGACCTGCCGATCTTCATCGCCCACCACAGCGCCGACTGCTGGTCACGCCCGGACCTGTACACGCTGGACGACAAGTTTCAGCCGACGCTCGTTGCCGGTGTGCCACCCGACGAGCTGGGCCCGCTCGGCCAGCGCTGGGGCAACCCGCTGTACCGCTGGGAGCGCATGGCCGCCGAAAACTTCGCCTGGTGGACGGCGCGTGTCCAACGTGCCTTGCAGCAGGCCGATGTTTTCCGCATCGATCACTTCCGCGGCTTTGCGGGGTATTGGGAAATCCCGTCGACCAGCCCGACCGCCGATGTAGGCCGCTGGGTCAAGGGGCCAGGCAAGCCGCTGTTCGATGCCATCACCAGCGCGTTGGGGGAATTGCCGATCATTGCCGAGGACCTGGGCTTCATCACCCAGGATGTGCACGAGCTGCGCGCCGCGCTCGGTTATCCCGGCATGAAGATTCTGCAGTTTGCTTTTGGCGGTGACGGCGAGCATGAATTCCTGCCGCACACCTACGAGCGCAACGTCATCGTCTACAGCGGCACCCACGACAACGACACCGCACGCGGCTGGTGGGACAAGGCCAAGGAAAGCGAACGCAAATTTGCCGGCACCTACCTCGCCTGCAGCGCCAACGACGTGCACTGGGCAATGATCCGCGCGGCGCTGGAGTCGGTCGCGAATATCGCGATCTTTCCGTTGCAGGACGTGCTCGGCCTGGGCAGCGAACAGCGCATGAATACCCCCGGCACGCTGGGTGGCGACAACTGGACCTGGCGTTTTGATTGGCCCGAAGTCGGCAGCGAGCCCGGCCGCGTGCTGGGCCTGCTCACCGCGGCCAGCGGGCGCGGCGCCTTTCACCTGCTCGGTGTGCCGATCCCGAAGAAGGCGGCGCTGCCGACCTACTGATCGGCGCGGGTGCGTTGGTAGCGGTGCGAGATCAGGCCGGTGGGGCGCTCTGCTCCACTCATGTCCCCCGGCGTCGGCCTGCGGCCGCCACCTCCTCCTTTACTTCGTTGCGCAGAGCACCCCACCGGCCCGATCCGGCGACACGGTTTGCGCCCGGACAGCGCACGGATCGCGCCCGGTCGTTGCCATGATCCGCGCGCCGCGATCGTCCCGGCCGTGGGCATTGGGTGGCCGCCGCCGCGAA
>JANOKR010000479.1:0-10280 GCA_031419315.1 Betaproteobacteria bacterium | reverse complement strand
GATTGGGGTGGCCGGCGTAGAGCATAAGAATTCCATAAACGGAGCCGGCCACCCCAATCCCGGCTGCGCGGACAAACCCCGCTGCAAGCCGCCGGTTCAGTCCGCCCCTGCAGCCGCTGCGGCTTGTGTCGCGGTGGGCGTCGCGATCTCCCCCGGCACCGAACGCCGCGCAAACAGCGTGTAGACCGTGGGCACGACGAAGATCGTCAACAGCGTGCCGAGTGACATGCCGCCGACGATGACCCAGCCGATCTGCTGGCGGCTTTCGGCGCCGGCGCCGGTGGCGAGCGCCAGCGGCAACGCGCCAAGCACCATCGCGCCGGTCGTCATCAGAATCGGGCGCAGGCGCAGCGAAGCGGCCTCGACCGTCGCTTCGACCGTGGTGCGGCCCTGGCGCCGCAACTGGTTCGAAAACTCGACGATCAGGATGCCGTGTTTGGTGATCAGGCCGACCAGCGTGATGAGGCCGATCTTCGAGTACACGTTGATCGTGCCGCCACTGAGCTGCAAGGCCAGCAGCGCCCCGACCATCGACAGCGGCACCGAGAGCAGGATCACGAAGGGGTCGACAAAACTCTCGAACTGCGCCGACAGCACCAGGAAGATGAAGACCAGCGCGAGCACAAACACCACCGACAGCGCGCCGCTGGACGAACGGAACTCACGGCTGACACCGTTCAACTCGGTGGCCATGCCCACCGGCAGTACTTTGCGCGCGGTGTCGTCCATGAATTGCAAGGCCTGGCCCAGCGCATAACCTTGCGCCAGATTGGCCGTGATCGTCACCGAGCGGCGCTGGTTGAAATGGTTCAGCTCGCGCGGGCTGACCGACTCGCGCACCTTGACCAGCGACGCCAAGGGCACCATCGCCTCGCCTCGGCCGCGGACAAAGATGCGCTCGATATCTTCGGGTGTCGCGCGGCCGCTGGCCACCGTTTGCACGATCACGTCAAACTGATCGGCGTCACGTTTGTAGCGGGTCACGACGCGCCCGCCGAGCATCGTCTCCACCGTGCGCGCGACCTGGTCGACCGCGACGCCGGCATCGGCGGCACGTTCGCGATCGACCTCGACAAAAATCTCGGGTTTGTTCAGGCGCAGGTCGGTATCGGGTTGCACGAAGCCCGGGTTCTTGGCCATCTCGGCAACAAACTGCTGCGAGATGCCGCTGAGTTTTTCGTAACTCTCGTTGGAGACGATGACAAAGTTGATCGGCCGTTCGCGAAAACCACCACCCAGGCTCGGTGGTGTCACCGGGAAGACGGTTACGCCCGGCAGTCCGGCAAGTTGCGGCTGCATCAGGCGCGCGAGTTCCTGCGTCGAGCGCTTGCGTTCTGTCCAGTCCACGGCACGCAGCACTGCCGTGCCCTGCGAAACCGAACCGCCGCCGATGAAGACAAAAGTGCGGTCGAACTCCGGGTACTGCGCGGTGATGCGCTGGATCGCATCAAGGTTGCGTGCGGTGTAGTCCAGCGTTGCGCCGTCGGGCGCGTTGACCGGCATGAAGATCACGCCGCGGTCTTCCATCGGCGCGAGTTCTTCCTTGGCGTTGGAGTACATCCACCAGCTGCCCGCGGCGCTGGCGACCATCACGATGAGCACGATCCAGCGTTGCCGCAAGGTCCAGCGCAAGGTGGCCGTGTAGGCGTCGGTGATGCTGATCAGCACGCGCTCCATGCCGCGGTCAAAAAACCCGGGCTTCGGGTTGTGGCGCAGCAGCTTGCTGCACATCATCGGTGTCAGCGTCAACGCGACAAAACCGGAGACGATGACGGCGCCGGCCAGGGTCAATGCAAACTCGACAAACAGGCGCCCGGTGCGCCCGGGGGTGAACGCCAGTGGCGCAAAAACCGCCGCCAGCGTGAGCGTCATCGCGACCACCGCGAAGCCGATTTCCTGGGTACCCTTGAGCGCGGCCTGGAACGGCGTCAAACCTTTTTCGATATAGCGGTAGACGTTTTCCAGGACCACGATCGAGTCGTCGACGACGAGGCCGATGGCCAGCACCAGCGACAACATCGTCAGCGTATTGATCGAAAACCCGGCCAGCGCCATCAAGCCGAAGGCGCCGATCAGGCTCACGGGAATAGTCACCAGCGGGATGATCGATGCGCGCAGCGTGCGCAGGAAAACAAAGACCACCAGCGCGACCAGCGCGGTGGCCTCGGCGACCGTGCGGTAGACCGATTTGATCGAGCGGTCGATGAAAACCGAGTTGTCGTTGGCCGAGATGACGGTCAGACCCGGCGGCAGGTCGCGCTGGATCAGCGGTATCGCGGCGCGCACGCCGGCCGAGACTTCGAGCGGGTTGGCGGTGGCGTTGCGGATGATGCCGGTGGAAATCGACGGCACGCCGTTGAGCCGCACCCGCGAGCGTTCGCTGGCCGCGCCCTGCTCGATGCGCGCCACATCCGACAGGCGCACGGTGTGCCCGGCAGCCTGCTTCAGCGTCACCGAACTGAACTGCGCCACCGTATTCAGGTCGGTGCGCGCGGTGACGCTGAACTCACGCTGCTGGCTCTCGATCCGCCCGGCCGGCACTTCGAGGTTCTGCCGCCGCAGTGCGTCTTCGACGTCTTGAACAGTGAGGCGGTACGACGCCAGCTTGTCGGGATCGAGCCAGATCCGCATCGCGTATTTGCGGTCGCCGCCAATCTGCACATCGGCCACACCGGGGATCGTCTGCAAGCGTGGCTTGACCACCCGGTTGATGACATCGGTGACTTGCAGCGGCGTCATCGTCTCGCTGGTGAAGGCCAGCCAGATGACCGGGAAAGCGTCCGCCTCGACCTTGGCGATGATCGGCTCGTCGGCAGCGTCGGGCAGCCGGCCACGCACCCGCGAAACGCGGTCGCGCACATCGGCCGCCGCGGTGTCGGGGTCCTTGCTCAAACGGAAACGCACCGTGATCTGGCTGCTTTCAGAGCGCGAGATCGAGGTCAGGATATCGACCCCATCGATGCCGGCAATCGAGTCATCGAGCGGCTTCGTGACCAGCGACTCGATGACCTCGGACGAAGCCCCGATCAGGCGTGTGCTGACCGTCACCAGCGGCTCGTCGATGCGCGGATATTCGCGCACCGTCAGGCGGTCAAAAGAGACGACGCCGATGAGGACCAGGATCAGTGACATCACACAGGCCAGCACCGGCCTGCGGATCGAGGTTTCTGAAAGCTTCATGGTCGTGGGCTCCGGTCTCGGCTTGCTCAGGCCGGTGGCACTTTGCGCACGCCCGATGCGGCGCCCGACGCAGCCGCTGCGCCGCCATCGGTACCACCACGGCCGGTGCCCGAGCCAGCACCGGATGCCGCCCCACCCGGCCCGCGCCGCGGCCCCGGTGGCTTGTCGATATCGACGACGCGCACCGGCGTTGATTCGGCGCGCACCAATCGGCCATGACCGGCCGTCACGACCAGATCGCCGGCGCTCAGGCCTTCGAGGATCTCGACTTTGCCGGGCACGCGCAGGCCCATCTTGGCCTCGATGCGGCGCGCCGTCTTGGCGCCACCCTCGCCTTCGATAATCTTGAACAGCAACTGGCGCCCGCCGATCGGCACCAGCGCTTCTTCAGGCACCAGCAGGGCCGCTTCACGCGAAGAAAAAACGATGCGCGCACGGGCAAAAAGCCCCGTCTTCAACGTCGTGCCGGGGTTGTCGATGCGCGCCCGCACAAGCACTGCGCGGCCGTTCGCATCGACCTGCGCATCAAGCGCTTCGACACGGCCCTTGAAGCTGCGGCCGGGCATCGCATCGAGTTGCACGTCCACCGGCTGGCCGGGTTTGATCCGCGCCAGAAACCGCTCAGGCAGACGGAAGTCAACCGCCATCGACGACAAGTCTTCGAGGCCGACCATATCGGCGCCGTCTTTGAGGTAGTCACCGACGTTCACGGTACTGATGCCGGCCACGGCGTCAAAAGGCGCCAGCACCCGCATCCGCGTGGTCTGCGCCTGCGCCAGCGCCACCTGCGCCATCGCAACATCGAGCGCCGCAGCGTTCTGGTCGACCGCGCTCTGGCTGACAAAATTCTGTGCCGCCAACTCGCGGCTGCGTTGCAGGTTGGTGCGCGCGATATTCGCCTGCGCCTCGGCCTGCTTGAGCTGCGCCTGCTGCAAGGTGTCGTCCAGCTGCACCAGCAACTGGCCGCGTTTGACACGCTGGCCATCGACGAAGCCGAGCTTGGCAATCCGGCCACTGACCTCCGGGCGCAGCATCACGCTCTGCCGCGCGCGCAGCGTGCCGACCGCCTGCGCGTCGTCGTCCAGGCGCACTGATTCGACCTTGCCGACTTCGACGGCGACCGGGCCGCTACCGGGCCCACCAGGCCCGCCGGGTGCAGCGCCCGCGCGCGGGCCCGAAGCGGGTGCGCCACCGACCGCAGCCAACGCCTTGTCACCCGCCGCGCGCTGCTGGTACCACCAACCCGCGCCGCTCGCCGCAGCGATGCCCACCACGGCGACGATCAGATGTAGTTTTTTCATGGGCCAGTATTTGTATCTTGCGGCCAATGTTACGGGGTCATCCGCCGCGCCGCCCAGGGGTCAAGCCCGCACCGATGCCACCCCTTGGTTCGCCAGCGCATCGGCGCGTTCATTGCCGGGGTCGCCGGTATGGCCGCGGACCCAGCGCCATTCGATCTTGTGCGCCTGCGCGAGCATGTCCAGCCGCTGCCAGAGGTCGACGTTTTTGACCGGCTTGTTGTCGGCCGTCTTCCAGCCGCGGCGCTTCCAGGCGTGGATCCAGGTCGTGATGCCGTTGCGCACATATTCGCTGTCCAGGTAGAGCGTGACCCGGCTCTGGCCTTTCAGCGCCGACAACGCTTCGATGACGGCCATCATTTCCATCCGGTTGTTGGTCGTCAGCGGTTCGCCGCCAAATATCTCGCGCTCGTTGTCGGCGGATTTCAGCCAGGCGCCCCAGCCGCCGGGGCCGGGGTTGCCCTTGCAGGCGCCGTCGGTGTAGATCGTGACCTCAATCATGGTGCTGTCGATTCCTCATGCGTGGTTTGTTGCTGTCGATTGGCCACCACCGCCGGTGCCGCTTTGGCGCGCCTTGCTTGGCTGCGCACCAGGCCGACCAGGCGCATGCCACGCACCCGTTTGGCGGCGACGATGAAATACACCGCGCCCAGCACCGGCCACCAGCGCTCGCCGAGCGGCTCCATCCAGGCCATGCGGTCGAGCCAGCGTTGTGAGCGCAGCGGCGGGCGCCAACAGCCGAAGCGCCCGGCTTCGACCTCGAAGCTCAACAATCGCAGCCAGTCGCGCACCCGCCGATAGCCCAGAAAGTCGCCCGTGCGTGGCAAGAAGAGATCGGTGCGTTGGTCGGCGCTGGCAAGCGCGGCACCCCCGGCACGATCACCCACGACACGCCCGAGACGCTGGCGCAGGCCCCACAGGCTGGCCGGATTGAAGCCCATGATCATCACGCGGCCTTCGGGTACGAGCACGCGTTCGACTTCGCTCAACGTGAGGTGCGGATCACGCGCGAGCTCCAGCGTGTGCGGCAGCACGACGAGGTCCAGGCTCTGGTTCGGGAACGGCAGGGCGTCGAAGTCGCAGTGCAGCGCGACGCGCAGCTCCGGCGACCGCGTGCTGATCAGGCCGTCACTCGGCGGCGGCAGGTCAAAAGGTTCGGGCTCGGGTGTCAAGGCCGAGTCGCTGACGACCCAGCGATGTGGCATGCGGTTGGCGCGCAGGCCGTCGAGACCGGGCATGCCGAGCTGCAGCGCGTGGTAACCAAAGGCATCGGCCACGGCATGGTCCAGGCGGTCCTGCTCCCAGTGCAACAGGTAGCGCCCGGGCGGCGTTTTCAGCCACGCCCCCAACTCTATAATTGCTTCTTCACGCGTCATGAATTTCGTAGCGCACACCGCCTCCACCCACCACCAGTTTCGGATGCTGCCCGATGGCGTCCGCGATTCTAGTGAACCGCCTCCGGTGCCCGCCGCGCGGCGAATGGAAACCCCCGATCGATGAAGCCCTTCTCGATGCCGGCGATGGCCGGCCTGCTGGTCATCGTCGCACTTGCCGGCTGCGCCACCGCACCGCCGCCGGCACCGCAGCCCATCGCCGCAACGGCGATCGCGGTGCCACCACCCGCGCCACCGATCGTCGAGACTCCCGCCGCGGCGGCGCTGCAAACACTGCCGTTAACATTTGCCCCGAGCCCGCGGCCGACTGCCGAGCCCGCCGCGCTGATTGAACCCGAAGACCCGGCCGTGCGCGCCGATCTCTGGGAACGTGTGCGCAGGGGTTTTGCGATGCCTGCGCTCGACGGCGAGCCGGTGCGCGAGCAGGTGCGCGATCAGGTTCGTAAGTGGGAGCAGTGGTATGCCAGTCGCCCCGACTACGTGCAGCGCATGACCGAGCGTGGCGGTCGCTACCTCTTCCATATCGTCGAAGAAGTCGAAAAGCGCGGCATGCCGACCGAACTGGCGCTGCTCCCCTTCATCGAGAGTGCCTTCAACCCGCAGGCGATGTCTTCGGCGCGCGCTTCGGGCATGTGGCAGTTCATGCCCGCCACGGGGCGTGATTTCGAGTTGCGGCAGAACGTTTTTCGGGACGACCGGCGTGATGTGCTGGCGTCGACCCGCGCGGCACTCGACTACCTGCAATCGCTGCACCGCATGTTCGGCGACTGGCACCTGGCGCTGGCCGCCTACAACTGGGGCCAGGGCAGCGTGCAGCGTGCCGTCGCGCGCAACCGCCAGGCCGGCCTGGACACCGACTACGCATCGCTGCGCATGCCCGACGAAACGCGCAACTACGTGCCCAAGCTGCAAGCGGTGATCAATATCGTAGCCCAGCCAGCGGCTTTTTCGATTCGCCTGCCGGCGTTGCAGAACCACCCGTTTTTCCTCAGCGTGCCGATCGTGCGCGATATCGACGTCGCGCTGGCGGCGCGTTTGTCGGGGCTGTCGCTCGACGACTTCCAGGCGCTGAACCCGCAGATGAACAAACCCGTGATCCTGGCCGCGGGCACACCCCAATTACTGCTGCCTTTTGACAATGCGCGCCACTTCCAGCGCGAGCTAGCACGCCACCGCGGGCCGTCGGCGACCTGGACGGCGTGGGTCGCACCGAAGACCCTCAAGCCAGCCGAAGCCGCCAAGGCAGTCGGCATGCCCGAGGCGCAGTTGCGCGAGGTCAACCGCATCCCCGCGCGCATGCTCGTGCGTGCCGGCTCGACCCTGCTCGTGCCACGTTCGGCGCAGCATGCACACGACGTCACCGAGCGTGTCGCCGACAACGCGACGATGGCGCTGTCACCCGAAGCGCGGGCGCGGGCCAAGAAGGCCCCGGGCCGCAAGGGCCTGGCGACGGCCGGCGCGACCAAGCTCGCTGCTGCCGCAGTGCCGGGCGCAGCCGCGAAGGTGTCAAGCAAGGCCGCCGCCGGCAAACGCCCGACCCGGCCCGCGGCCAGCTCGCGGGTGCGCATGGCACAACAATCCGCCCCGCCGCGCCGCTGAAATCCGGCCGGGCAGCGCCGGGCCGCCAGCGTTCATCGATAAGACTTCAAGCCGGCCACTACCGCCGATCCTGCAAGGCATGCGCGATCGTGCCGAGGTCAACATATTCGATGTCGCTGCCGGCCGGCACACCGCGCGCCAGGCGGGTGACTTTCAGGCCGCGCGCGCGCAAGGCCTCGGCCAGCGCATGCGCAGTGGCTTCACCTTCGGCAGTGAAGCCGGTGGCGAGAATGACTTCGTCAACCACCCCGTCGGTGGCGCGTGCCAGCAACGGCGCGACACCGATCTGGCCGGCGCCGATGCCGTCGATCGGGCTGATGCGGCCCATGAGCACGAAGTACAGGCCTCGGTAGCTGCCGCTGCGCTCGAGCGCAGCCTGATCGGCGGGTGACTCGACAACACACAGCGACAACTGGTCGCGCCCGGCATCGGCGCAGGTGTTGCAAACATCGAGTTCGGTGAAGGTGTGGCAGCGGCTGCAATGCCCGATCTGTTGCACCGCGCCGGTCAACGCCGCAGCGAGCGACTGCGCTGCGGGCCGGTCGTGTTGCAGCACGTGGTAGGCCATGCGCTGCGCCGACTTCAGCCCGACGCCGGGCAGGCGGCGCAAGGCATCGATCAAGGCATTGAGCGCTGGCTCCGCCGCGGCCATGCTCTCAAGCAAATGTGGCTTTGCCACTTTGCTTGACCCCTGGGGGAGGGAATGACGCAGTCATTTCCTGGGGGTGCTCATCAGAAAGGCAGCTTCATGCCGGGTGGCATCGGCATGCCTGCGGTCAGGCGGCCCATCTTTTCGTTGCTCACCGATTCGGCGCGCCGGATCGCGTCATTAAAAGCAGCGGCGACCAGGTCTTCGAGCATGTCCTTGTCGTCGGCGAGCAGGCTCGGGTCGCTGGCCACACGCTTGACGTCGTGACGGCAGGTCATCGTGACTTTCACCAGCCCGGCACCGGACTGGCCTTCGACCTCCATCAACGCCAGTTCTTCCTGCGCGCGCTTGAGGTTGTCCTGCATCGCCTGCGCCTGTTTCATCAGGCCGGCCAACTGGCCTTTCATCATGATCGTGGTCCCTTCGGGTGGTTCATCTGGACAGTGGTTTCAAATCGGTTTGATCGATCCGGCGACGATGCGCGCGGTGGCGAACTGGCTCATCAGCGCCTGCACGACGGGGTCGCTGCGGATCTGCACTTCGGCTTCGTTCTGCCGGCGCGCACGTTGCTCGGCGTCGCGCTGCGCGGGTGTGTCCCGCGCATCGCCGAGCTCGGCTTCGATGCTGATCGGCGTGCCCAGTGATGCCGACAACGCCTCGGCGAGTTTGTTGCGCAGCAAGGCCGTGCGCAGCGAATCATGTCCGACACACAGGCGCCAGGTCGATGCAGTGCTGCATTCGTTGGTGAGTTCGGTGGCCGGGTTGATGCCCGACTCAATGGCCGGCTCGATGGCCACCAGCGTGCTCTGCCAGGCGAGCTCGCGCGCCAAGCCGCTGATCGCGCCGACGTCGATGAGGCCGCGCACGGCGGTATTCCAGCGCTCGGCAAGTGCGGGGTCGGCGCTGGCCTGCATGGCCGGCGCCGGGGTCGTGGCAACCGGTGCAACGACCGGCGTTACGACCGGCACTACGACCGGCGCCACCACCGGCGCTACGTAAGGCGCCGCAACCGGTGCGGCAACGAACGACACCGGCGCAGCCACCGGCACCTTGATCGCCGGCGGCGCCGGTGCGCGAAGCGGCAACGCGCGTGCCGGTGCGGGTGCCGCCGCTGCGCTGCTCGGGAACGCCAGAAAGCGCAGCAACACCATCGTGAACGCTGCCGTCTCGTCGGACATCAAGGTCAGCTCGGCGCGACCATGCAAGACGATGCTGTACAGCAGTTGGGTTTCATCCGGCGCCAGCAGCGGGCTTAAATCCAGCACCACCGCGGTATCCGGATCGTCGGCGGCCAGCGCGCCTGGCGCGGCCTGCTCCACCGCCATCTGCTGCAACAGCTGGGCCATCGCTTCGAGCGTCGACGACGGCGACAAGCCTGATTCACGCAGCCGATCAACCAGGGCCAGCACCACCGGCCCATCACGCTGCGCCAGCGCACGCACCAGTTCGGCAGCCATCGAGCCGTCGGCGGCGCCGAGCATCGAGCGCACGGCGGCTTCTTCGACGCGCCCGCCGCCAAATGCGATGGCCTGGTCGGTGAGCGACAGCGCATCGCGCATCGACCCGCGGGCCGCGCGCGAGAGCAGGCGCAAGGCGCCATCGTCGTGCACCAGACCTTCGGCAGCGAGCACGGTGGCCAGGTGCGCGCGCACGACCTCGGGCGACATCGGCCGCAGGTTGAACTGCAGGCAGCGGCTCAGCACCGTCGGCAACATGCGTTCGGGGTCGGTCGTGGCAAGCACGAATTTCAGATACTCGGGCGGCTCTTCGAGCGTCTTCAGCAGCGAGTTGAAGGCTTCCTTGGTGAGCTGGTGCGCCTCGTCGATCATGAAAACCTTGAAGCGGCCGACGCTGGGTTTGTAGGCCGCACGTTCGATGAGGTCGCGGATATCGTCGATGCCGCGGGTCGATGCCGCGTCCATCTCGATGTAGTCGATATAGCGGTCGGCGTCGATCTCGGTGCAGGCGCTGCAGACACCGCAGGGCTCGGCCGTGATGTCGCCGCGGCCGTCGGCGCCAGTGCAGTTCAGGCTCTTGGCCAGGATCCGCGAGACCGTCGTCTTGCCGATGCCGCGGGTGCCGGTGAAGAGGTAAGCGTGGTGCAGGCGGCGCTGCTGCAAGGCGTTGCTCAGCGCGCGCACGACATGCTCCTGCCCGGCC
>JANOKR010000478.1:0-6476 GCA_031419315.1 Betaproteobacteria bacterium | reverse complement strand
GCGATCGCGGCGGTGACGCCGGTGGCGGTGAGCATCCAGCCGAAGATCGATGCCGCGGCGACGATGAACATCACGGTGGCCGTCGTCTCGACGGTATCCAGGCTGACCTTGACGAACATCTTCAGGCTCATCGTGCGGTACCAGAGCAGGCCCAGCACCAGGGCCCAGGCACTGGCCGCAATCGCCCCTTCGGTGGGCGTGAACAGGCCGGTGGTCATGCCGCCGATGAGCAACACCGGCGTCATGATCGGCAGCACCGCCTGGAAGCGGAAGATGCGGTCGAGCAGGAACAGCGACGCGATGGCGCCAAAGACCACCGGCTGTGCCGGCAGCCCGGCCTTGTCGACCAGCATCCAGGTCACCACCGGCCAGACGATGACAACCGCCAGTTCGACCAGGCCGCCACCGATGCGCGCCCAGGAGAACTTGACGTCGGCGCCCCATTTGTTCTTGTGCGCGAAGTACGCCACCGTGATCATCATCAGCAGCGCCATCAACAGCCCGGGCAGGATGCCGGCCAGGAACAGCGCACCGACTGAAACGTTGGCCATCATGGCGTAGATCACGAAGGGCAGGCTGGGCGGGATGATCGGCCCCAACGTGGCCGAGGCGGCAGTCACGCCGACCGCAAACTCGGTCGGGTAGCCGTTGTCCTTCATGGCCTTGATTTCGACCGTGCCCAGGCCGGCAGCGTCGGCAATCGCGGTGCCGCTCATGCCGGCAAAAATCACCGAGCCGATGACGTTGACATGACCGAGGCCGCCCTTCATCCAGCCGACCAGTGCGAGCGCGAAGTTGTAGATCCGGTTGGTGATGCCGGCGTTGTTCATCAGGTTGCCGGCGAGGATGAAAAATGGCACCGCCAGCAGCGGGAAACTGTCGATGCCGCCGATCATGCGGTGGATCACCGCAAAGGGCGGCAGGTCGCCGCTGATCAGGATGTAGAGCAATGACGAGCCGGCCATGGCAATGGCCACCGGCAGGCCGCTGGCCATCAGGAACAGGAAGATGATCTTGAGCATGTGGGGGTCGGCTTGGTTCTGGATCGGTTCTAGCTTCAGGGCGGGCGGCCGTCAAAACGACGTTCTGTCGCCCATCTCTGACTCGGGCCGCTCGAGCACGCTGTAGCCACGCTGCCAATGGATCTTCATGACCCAGATCGAGCGCAGCGACATCGCCGCAAAGCCGAACAGCACGACGCTGTAGACGATATTCATCGGCAGGTCGACGATGGTCATCGGCAGTGGCCCCATCTTTTGCATCATCTGCACCGTGAACAAGGTCATCGACGTCAAGAACGCGATGCGCAGCACATCGACGAGCAATGCCAACGCACGGCAGGCGCGCGCCGGCAGGTAGCGGTAGAGCAGGTCGACCTGGATGTGGTTGTTCTTGGCGACGCCGATCGAGGCGCCGACAAAAACCACACCGATGAGCAGATAACGCGCGATCTCCTCGGTCCACGAGGCCGAGTTGTTGAGTGCGTAGCGGGTAAAAAACTGCGTGAACACGACACCGGCCAGGGCCCAGAAGAGGGCCAGCGCAAACCAGGCTTCGATGGGCGTGCCCGACAAATCCACCGCCTCATCGGTGGCGTGGAATTCGCCGTCATCGCCCATCACCTTTGGGCCGGCATCGATGTCCATCGCAGTGCCCTTATTTGATCAACACGATGCGGTCGTAGTCCTTCTTGTCGAAGCCCATCGACTCGACCGACTTGGCCTTCAGAACGGCGTCGACAAAACTCTGCCGATTGACGTTGTGGATGCCCAGGCCCTTGCTCTTGAACTCGGCCACCAACTCCGACTCGCGCTGCTTGATCTGCGCCGATGCACGCGCGGCAGCTTCGAGCGCCACATCGGAGAAGATCTTCTTCTCAGGCTCGCTGAGCTTGTTCCAGATATGCGGCGCGACCTGCGTCGTCAGGCCGTCGACGATATGGCCAGTGAGCATGATGTGCTTTTGCACTTCATAAAACTTCTTCGCCTCGATCGTCGTCAGCGGGTTCTCTTGGGCATCGACGGTGCCGTTTTGCAGCGCCAGGTAAACCTCGGCAAAGGCGATCGGTGTCGGGTTGGCGCCGCAGGCTTCGGGTGTGGCGCGGTAGCTCGGCACATCGGGCACGCGGATCTTCAGGCCCTTCATGCCGGCGCAATCGGTGAACGCGACCTTGCTCGTCGTCATGCGCGCGCCGTAGTAGGTGTAGGCCAGGATCTGGATGCCGGTTTTTTCACGGAAGCCGTCGATCATTTCCTTGAACACCGCGCTCTTGCTGTAGGCCAGCAGGTGTTCGCCGTCACGGAAGATGAACGGGTAATAAGCGATGCCCAGGCGCGGATAACTGCGCGCCGCAAAACTCGGGCCACTGATGATCATGTCGACCGTGCCGAGCAACATGCCCTGGTTGATATCGGTCTCCTTGCCCAGCGAACTGGCCGGGAAGACCTGGATCTCGAACTTGCCATTCGTGCGCTTCTTGATCTCTTCAGCGGCCCACACACTCTGCGTGTGGTAGGGCTCGCTGGTCTCGTAGACATGGGCCCATTTGAGCTTGGTTTGTGCCAGCGCTGGTGTGGCCAGCAACCCCGGCAGCAGGGCGGCGACAGCAGATGCGAGCAGGGTCTTCAGGGTCAGGCGTTTCATCGGGTTCTCCTCTTCGATAGCGGGGGCGGGTCTGGGGTGGGGCGTGGATGGTGGTTGGCGATCTCAATCAGAAATCACCTGGACCTTGGTGCTGCGGCTGCGGTCCAGCGCGAGATCAAAAGCCTCTTGCGACCGCGCCAGCGGAATCTGCGCGCTGATCAGCGGGCGCACGTCGACGCGGCGGCTGCGGATCGCTTGCACCGCCCAGTCGAAGGCGGCGTGGGCGCGAAAGACACCGCGGTAATCGAGCTCGCGGGCCATGACGCTGTTGGCCGGGAAGTTGACTTCCGCCGGCAGCGTGCCGACCTGGATGATGCGGCCGCCGCGGCGGGTGGCCATGAGGCAGGTCGTTAGCGCGGCGGGGCTGCCCGCAGCTTCGATCGAAACATCGGCGATATCGGCGAGCTGGGCGCAAGTTCGGCCGGCGCCAGTTGGTCGCTGCGCACGACGCGATCAGCGCCGACGCTGCTGGCGATGCCCAGCGCGCGATCGTTGACATCGCAGACGGTGACCTGCGCCGCGCCGGCCAGCCGCGCCGCGATCACGCTCATGCAGCCGATCGTGCCGGCGCCGGTGATGAGCACCGTCTCGCCGAGCACCGGCCCGGCGCGGTGCAGCGCGTGCAGGCCGATCGACAGCGGCTCGGCGCAGGCGATCTCGCCCAGGCTGATGCCGGGTTCATCGATTGGCGTGAGCTGGCGTTCGCCCATCACGAAGCGCTCGCGGAACATGCCCTGGGCATGCGGGAAGACGCTCGCGCTGCCCAGGAAAAACATCTTCCGGCAGAGGTTGCCGCGGCCAGCGCGGCAGTAGTCACACAGGCCGCAGGGGTGCGACGGATTGATCGCCACCTTTTGCCCTGGCGCGACCCGTGTCACGTCGGCGCCGATGCGCTCGACGATGCCCGAAGCCTCATGCCCCGGCACCAGCGGCTCACGCACGACAAAAGCGCCAACACGGCCCTCTTTGTAGTAATGCAGGTCGCTGCCGCAGATGCCGCCTGCGCCCAGGCGCAGCAGCACGTCATGCGGCCCCAGTGCCGGCGCCGCCTCCTGCTCGATGCGCAGATCGAATGCGCCGTGAATGACACAGGCCAGGGTCATGGTGCGATATCCATCCGGTCGGGTTTCAAGACAACACCAGCGCGCGATCGGGCACCGCGAGCGGCCGACGGCTGCGGCCAGGCGCGCGCCAGGCGGTCTTGTGAATGCTGCAAGTGGGCGTGCATCGCCAGCCGCGCGGCGCCGGCATCGCCATTGCTGATGGCCGTGATCACGGCCTGGTGTTCGAGCACCGCTTTGCGCCAGCTGCGGCCATTCTCGAAATGCTGGCCGAACTGCTCGAAAAGCGCGTTGTGGCGCTCGTCAAACAGCTCGCCCACCGTGCGCAGCAGCGGGCCGTTATCGGCCGCCGCCGCGATGCCGATGTGAAACAGGCGGTCGCCGCGGATCGGCGCGATGTCGGCTGCGATATCGTTTTTCATGGTCACGATCGCTTCGCGGAGTGCTGCGACCTGGGCCTTGTCGGCGCGCTTGGCGGCGACTGCGGCGAGCTCACTTTCGATCAACTGGCGCGCGCGGATGACCTCAAAAGGCCCGAAGGCGCTGGCCGCGATGCGCCGCGCCGACGGTGCACGTTTGTGGGCGATGACATGGATGCCAGAACCCGGGCGCACCTCGACAAATCCTTCGACCTCGAGTGCGATCAGGGCTTCGCGCACCGAGGGCCGCGACACCTCGAGGCGGCTGGCGAGTTCGCGTTCTGCCGGCAACCGCGTGCCGACGGCATAGTCACCACGCTGGATCAGCGTGCGCAGCTGCGCCGCGATATGGCGGTACAGGCGGCGCGGTTCAGCGGCTTGCAGGGGCATCTGGCGGGCGGGGGAAGGTGGCAACAATTGGTCAGGCCAATTTGCAGCGATCGTAGGTGTTGGGCGGGTGCCGGTCAGCCGTGGAAAACCCTCTCGCCGGCAGTGCCGCTGGTGGCCAGCAGTGTCGCGGCGACACCCCGCAAGCGCAGCGACTCCAGCGCGGCGGCAAGCGGCGACACCAGCGCCGGCACGCCAGCCAGATCACCAAACACCGGTGCGTAGCGGGTCAGCATGTCGGCCCGCGCCAGCGCGTCGGGCATGGCCGCCGCCTGTTGCCAGAGCACTTGCAGCGGCGCGGCCAGCGGGTCGTCGATGTTGTACGCCACGCCTTGCTCATCGACCCCGCGCAGATGATGCAGCCAGGCTGCAACCGCCAGCGCCAGCCGCGGCACCGGCTGGCCGGCGTTCAAACGATCGCGCAAGGTGCCGAGCAGGCGCTGCGTCAGCTTCTGCGAGCCGTCCATCGCGATCTGGTGTGTCCGGTGGGCGAGGGCAGGATTGGCAAAACGCTGCAACAGTTGTTGGCGGTAAGGCCCCAAGTCCAGGCCCGCGAGTCCCGTCAGTGTGGTCAGCGTCGGCTCGATTTCTTCGCGCATCAGGGCTTCGATGAAGTCGCGCAACGCGGGCTTGGCCGTGGCTGCATCGACGGTCTGCCAGCCGGCCATCAACCCCAGGTAGGCGATCGCCGAATGGCTGCCGTTGACCATGCGCAGCTTGAGCGTCTCCCAGGCGGCGACGTCGCTGACGATGCGCGCGCCGGCCGCGGCCCAGTCGGGCCGGCCGGCGGCGAAATGGTCTTCGATGGCCCAATCGAAAAACGGCTCCGTGAGCACCGGCCAGGCGTCGGTGAGGCCGTCTTTGGGGCCCAGGGCGCTGGCGACAGCGATGCGGTCGGCGTCGGTCGTGCGCGGCACGATGCGGTCGACCATGCTGTTGGGGAAGGTGCACCTGGCTCCAATCCAGGCTGACAGCGCCGGGTCGATCGCTTGCGCGAAGGCCAACACCAGCCGGCGCAGGGTGCTGCCGTTGGCGGGCAGGTTGTCCAGCGACATCAGCGTCAGCGGGCCGAGCCCGCGTGCGCGCCGCAGTCCCAAGCCGTGCACGATGAAGCCGACGGCGCTGCGCGGCGCGCGGGCATCGTGGATGTCATGCCGGATGTCAGGGTGGTCGGCTTGCAGCAAGCCGCTCGCCGGATCGACGCCGTAGGCCTTTTCGGTGACCGTCAGGCTCACGATGCGGGTATCGCGGTGGGCGATCAGCTCGAGCACCGCGCCGGGGTTTTCGGGCGCGACGATGCAATCGAGCAGGCTGCCGATGACGCGCAGCCGGCTGCCACTGCCATCACGCACCGCGACGGTGTACAGGCCCGCCTGCGGCATCAGCGCATCGCGTGTCGCCGGCTGGCGCAGCGACACGCCGTGGATGCCCCAGGCCAACGTGTCATGCCGGGCGCCAATGTCCGCACCCGCACCCGCTCCCGCTCCCGCTTCAATCGCATCGTCATTCATCACCGCCAGATGCGCACGCGCAAAAGCGCCGATGCCCAGGTGCACGATGCCGCCGCGCAGCGCGCTGCGGTCAAACCCCGGCCGGCGCACAGCAGCGGGCAGGGTCGGCAGGGCGGAAGGGTGCAGCCGCTTCACCAGTCAGTCACCAACCCTTGACCAGTCCATCATCAGTCCATCACCAGTCCAACATCGTCCCGTCATGCTGCTGCCGATTCACCGGCAGGTAGGCGCGCTGGTACGGGTACTGCGCGGCGAGGGCCTCGTCGATCTCGACACCATGCCCGGGCGCTTCGCCGGGGTGCATGAAACCGGCATCAAAGGAGTAGGCATGCGGGAACACCGCGTCGGTGGCTGCGCTGTGCGGCATATGCTCCTGAATGCCGAAGTTAGGCACCGACAGATCGAAGTGCAATGCCGCGCCCATGCAAACCGGCGACAGGTCGGTCGCGCCATGG
>JANOKR010000477.1:0-8729 GCA_031419315.1 Betaproteobacteria bacterium | reverse complement strand
GTCTTGCCGACATCGGGCTTGCCCTGGTCGTCTTTTTCGATCACGACCAGCTTCCTGCCGGCGACCATCATCGTGCCGCCGGTGGCGTAGTCCAGCCCCATCTGGAAGCCGGTGATGGTCTGTTTGGCATAGGCCTCGAGTGGCCCGGTCTTGCTGGCGATGATGGCGATCTTGATATCCGGCTTGGCCTGCGCCATCGCCAATGGCGCGGCAAAAACGAGGCCGAGGGCCGAGATCAGGGCAAGCGGTGTCAGGCGGCGTTTCATAGGCGGGGCTCCTCGATGGACCAGTGTCGGCGGTCGATGACGCAAGGCACGTGCCGCTTTGATGCAGCCCCGGGCAAACACCGAGGCTTGCCCTGGCGACCCACGCGGCATGTCGAGGGTCAGGGGCTCGGACAGGGCGTCTTGATGCCTGGGTTTCAGGCAGACTGTCCCGAAAGCAGACAGCCGGCTGGCGGGCCACGTTGGCGCTCGGCGGCAGCCGCAACCGGTCAGGCGAACGAGGTCAGGCGCCGGCCATCGCGAGCAAATGTGCGACCAGCGCGACCGGCGCGCTGACCATCGGGCAATGCCCGGTCGCCATCTCGACGACCTGCCAGCCGGCGGTCGAGCGCACACGCTGGCGCGACGGTTCGATGGTCGGATACGCGGGCTGGTTGCAGTCGATGAAAAATCGCGGCAGGCCAGCCAGCCGTGTTTCGTCAAAGTGCAGCGGCTCGCCGTAACCGCCAAAAGGATGCGCCACCTGGCGGCGCAGCAACCAGTCGCGGTCAGCGCCATCGAGGCCAAAACCGGCCGGGTCGCCAGGCGGCAAGGCGTTGTCGTTGGCCTCGGCCAAGGCCCGGCGCTGGGCGCGCACTTCAGAGCTGTGCCGGCTGCCCCAGGCTTCACCCGGCAGCGGCACCATGGCGTCGACATACACCAGCGCGTGCAGGCGCGCGCGGCCTTCTGAGCGCCCCAAGGCCGGCCGAAGCCGGCCGTCCCCCGCGGGGATCAAGCCAAGTGGCGAAGCCACATTTGCTTGAGCGAGCAGCACATCGGCAGCACCGGTGATGACCATGCCGGCATAGCTGTGGCCGACGAGCACGATGTCTGTCAGCTCCTCAGCGCGCACCAGCGCGAGCACATCGTTGACATGGTCGTGCACGCCGATGCCGGCATGGCGCAGGTGCGCACGTTCGCCGTCGCCGGTGAGCGTGACGGCATGGACTTCATGCCCGGCCGCGCGCAGCGGCGCGAGCACGCGGCGCCAGATCCAGGCGCCGCCCCAGGCGCCGTGCACGAGCACGATTGCGGGCTTGTTCGTCGACTCATTCTTGGGCTTGTTTGTCGGCACTGCGGTGGTGTCGCTGGTCGTTGTCATGCGCGTTCCGGGTGGTCCAGTTCGGGGTACCTCGCGAGCCGGTCGTACAAGGCGGCACGCGACATCTTCAGCAGCTTGGCCGCCGCGGCGCGGTTGCCGGCGGTGGCCTTCAGCGCCGCTGCGATCGCCGCGCGTTCGACCGCCGCCACCTGGTCTGGCAGCGGCGCAAACGTGGCGTTGCTGGTGTTGATGGCTTTGATGGCGCTGGCGGCCTTGCTTTCGGCCGCCGCGTCGCCCGGCTCGCCGGTTCGCACCGCGGGCCTCCAACGTTCGAAATGAGCCGCACCGAGCACCAGGTCGTCGGTCATCAGCACGGCCTGCTCCAGGGTGTTGCGCAGCTCGCGGATATTGCCCGGCCAGGGCTGGGCGGCAAGCAGCTTGATCGCATCGTGGGCCAGGCTGCGCCCGGGCAGGCCGCTGCGGCGCGCGATATCGTCGATCAGCGCTTCGACGAGGGCCTCGATATCGTCCAGGCGTTCGCGCAGGGGCGGCAGCCGGATCGGCAGCACGTTGAGCCGGTAATACAGATCGGCGCGGAATCGTCCATCCGCGACCATCGCGGCGAGGTCGCGGCCGGTGGCGGCGATCACCCGGACGTCGATGCGCTCAAGCCGGTTCGTGCCGACGGCTTCGACCTCCTGCTCCTGCAATACACGCAGCAGTTTGGATTGCAAGGCCAGCGGCATATCGCCGATCTCGTCGAGGAACAGCGTGCCCCCGTCGGCGAGTTTGAATTTGCCTTCGCGGCCTTTGCGGTCGGCGCCCGTAAAGGCGCCTGGCGCGACGCCAAAAAATTCGGCTTCGAGCAGCGCCTCGGGCACCGCGGCAATATTCACGCCGACAAAGGCTTTGTTCGCGCGCGCACCGGCGGCGTGGACCGCATGCGCGAGCAACTCCTTGCCGGTGCCGGTTTCACCGAGCAGCAAGACCGTGGCGTCGGTCTGCGCGACGCGCCGCGCCTGGCGTTTGACTTCGAGCGCGGCCGGGCTCGAGCCGATGAAAGTCGCGATGGTGTACTTCGGCCGGCGCTGTTCGGCGAGCTGGCTGCGCGCACGGTCGAGTTCGGCCTGCGCGCGCGTGAACTTGGTGATCAGCGGCTGCATCGTCGACTCGGGGTGGTCCATCAGGACCAGGCCGATCGCACCGATGACGACACCGGCGTCGTCGCGCAACGGCAACCGGCTGACCAAAAAGGTGCCGGCCTGGTTGCTCAGCAGGTCGACCAGGATCGGCCGGCCGCTGTCAATCACCTGCGCCATCAGCGTATTCGGCACCACGTCTTCGACCCGCTTGCCGACAAACTGCGCTTCGCTCTCGAAACCGAGCGCCGGCAAAAAGGATTTGTAGCCGTCGCTGATCCAGACCACGCGGTGGTCGCGGTCGACGACCATCATGCCCATCGCGGCACGCGCAAAGACGTCGAACATGCTGCGCGCGGCCAGGGCCAGCAGCGCGTCGGCATCGGTGGGCAGGGTCGGCGGGTTCGGGTCAGGCGGCTGCGCTGTTGGCATCCGCCGATTGTCGCGCGCCCGGTGCGCAGCGCACCGGGCGGGAGCTTGCAACGTCAGTCGCGGCGCATGCTGCGCCGGCGCGCGAGGCCGACCACCAGGCCGAGGCCGGCAAACATCATCAGGTAGGTCGCCGGCTCGGGCACCACGACCACGCGCATCGCCGCGCGGCCGACTTCCGTGCCCCGGAAGTTGAACGCGACCAGGGCGAAGGTGTACTCGCCCGTGGCGGTATTGCTGAACGGCGAAAACGTCGGCGGCGCGATCGCGGCCGAAGGTGCCGCCAGGAAAGCCATGCCCAGGTTCCAGGAGTTCGACCACTGCGTGCCCGCCGCCGGGGAGGGGAGCGCACCGAAGTTGACGACGCCGTGGCTGCCCTCGGCGTTGCCTGCGGCCGGGTCGAAGTCGTATTTCAGTTGGAAGAAGTGGGTCGCCGGTGCGGTGGTCGACGGCAAGCCGGGGTCGACATAGAAGTCGAAGTTCCACATCGCAAAGGCCGGGTTGCCGGTGTCGGGCCCGACTTGCGCGGTGTAGGTGCCCATGCCGTCATTCGTCACCGCCGGATTCGAGAATCGCGGCGTCGCGTTCAGGCCCAGGGTGATGCCGTCGACGACGGTGATCGTGACTTGCGTGTTGTCGATACCCGACGACACGTTCGAGCCGTTGAATGTGGCCGCAGGCAATGCACCAAACGACGAGTAGGTGGGCGAGATGGGTTGGGCCATCGCGCCGCTGCTCGCCACCCCCATCGTGGCCAGTGCAATGGCCAAGGTTCTGGACGCGTTTTTCATTCGAAGATTCCCCCGTGGATGCATCAGCAGAAGCATCGACCGCGGTCGCCGCCGGTCCCGGGCTGATGATCCGGAACCGGGCTTCGGAAAATACTCCGGCGAGCGCCCGGCGTCGATGACAAACCAGCCCCTGCCCCCCGCAAGCAAGCGGCGGTAGAAACCCGCGCACCCATCGTCGGCGATGCAACGCACGCGGCGCCCGGCCTTAGCACCACCACTGATGAGTGGGTGCCGCCCTGGCTCCACCCGGATCGTCAAACCACCCTTGGAGGAATCATGAAATCACTGCTGCTTTCCGGCCTGGTGCTCGTGTCGGCGCTGCCGCTGTCCACCTCCAGCGCGAATGCAACGCCGTTTGATGTCGCCTGCACCGCCGTCGTCATCGCCGGCGGCAGTGGCAACCAAAACACCAGCTGCAGCTTTGACGCTGGCGCGGGCTTCGAGATCTCCAGCCTGACGCTGTTCAGCACCCCCGACTATGCCGGCGGCTCCGCCGGCGGCACTCAGGTCGACTTCAGCTACTCGTCGATTCCGGCGCCGTTGTTGACACCGCAGAATTTTTCGGTGACCGGCACCATCAGCGGTTTCACCTCTGAAGAAAACCTGGGCAGCTACGCGCCTTTGGTGCAATCGGTGGCGCTGACGTTCAATGTCGCCTCCAACGTCAGCTTCGGCTCGGTGCAGAGCAGTTTGGCGGGCTCCAGGATCGTTGGCGAAACTGCGGCCATCGCCGTGGTGCCGGAGCCGGGCACGCTGATCCTGGCCGGCACTGGCCTGGCGCTGCTGGCTTGGCGGCGCCGGTCGCAGCAGTCGTCGCACGCAGCGGGTTGACGGCCCGTGATGCGGGCCGCGGCCAGGCCCGGATCTTCACGCCAGCCGGCGCGCGACAAAGTCAAGCCGGTCCTGGCCCCAGAAAATCTCGCCATCGATGACATAACTCGGCGCGCCGAAGATACCGATATCGATCGCGCGCCGGGTGTGCGCTGCATACAGCTGCTGGACATCGTCGGCTCTCGATTCGGCCCAGCGCGCGGCGCTCAGGCCGGCCTCGACGAGCAGCTTGGCCAGGGTCTCGTCGCTGTTGATATTGCGCTCCTGCGCCCAGACTGCGGCCAGCACGCGGCCGGCCAGGTCGATCGCCTGATGGGTGCCATCGGCGGCGGCCACGGTGATGATCAAACGCGCCGCGTCGTCGGCGGGCACCGGGAAAAATTTCGGGTGCAGGTTCAGCGGCAACCCCAGCGCCTTGGCAAACCGCGCCAATTCGACCAGCCGGTAGGCCTGCCGCTGCGGCGCGCGTTGGGGCAGCGGCAAACCGCCCGAGACGGGGAAGATCTGGCCCAGATCCATCGGCTTGATTTGCAGCCGCGCGCCGGCGGCCACAGCCGTTGCCGCAAGCGACGCAAAACGGGCGTGGCCGAGGTACGCCCAGGGTGATTGGGGGGCGAGGAAATATTCGATCTCGGTGGCCATGCGGTTCGACTCCAGCGCGCAATGCGGAGCCCCGAGTCTGCGCTCTGCGGCGCCCGTATTCGTGCCGCAGCGCAGCCACTGCCTGGCGGCAGGCTGGCGTATCCACCCACAAGCCGGCGGCGGCTGCGATTTCATAATCGCAGCAACCCCATCAGTCGATGGCGGCGTGCCCAGGAAAGACCATGCTCGACGATCTGCGACAGGCTGCATTGCGCCAGCGTGGCGAACGCCTGCTGCGCTCGGTGGTGCTCGGCTGCAAACGCCTGCTGTCGGAGCGCGGCGAGACCAACAGCATGGTCATCGCGCGCGACCTCATCGAGCGCATCGACGAACTTGAAGGCTGGCAGCTCACCGCATTTTTTGACTACCTCGCCAAGGATCTGAGCCCCGACCCGAAGCGTGTCTTGCATTGTGCCCAGGCCTATGCGGCCGATGCGAATGCCACCAACCTGATCGCGCTGTCGCAGGTCTCAGAGCCGCCGCGGCAAGAGCTCTTCAGGCGGTTGAACCGCACCCCCGGCGGCACCTCGACGGTGTTGCGGCTGCGCCGCGCACTGCATCTTCTGCTGCCCAAACATCCGGAGCTGGCAGCGCTCGAATCCGACCTGCTGCACCTGCTGACGTCGTGGTTCAACCCGGGGTTCCTGAGGATGCAGCGGGTGGACTGGAACTCGCCGGCGCAGCTGCTCGAAAAAATCATCCTCCACGAAGCCGTGCACCAGATCGACGGTTGGGACGACCTGCGCCGCCGGCTGCAACCCGACCGCCGCTGTTTTGCGTTTTTTCACCCGCAGTTGCCCGACGAGCCGCTGATCTTTGTCGAAGTTGCGTTGTTGCCCGAGATGCCGGCGGCGATCACGCCGCTGATCGACAAACTCAGCACACCGATGCTCGGCGACAAATTCCGCGTCGCCGCGTTCTACAGCATCAGCAATTGCGAGCCCGGGCTGCGCGGGGTGTCGCTGGGCAACTTCCTGATCAAGAGCGTGGCCGAACAACTGCGCCGCGAGCTGCCGCGGCTGAAGACCTTTTGCACCCTGTCGCCAGTACCCGGGCTGGCGCACTGGCTGCTCGCCAACCCCGACTTCAACACCCTGCCGCACCTCAAACGTGGCCTGGCCGCCGACCTCGACGATGCCCGCGAACACCTGCGCGCGCAGCTCGGTGGTGACCTCGCGGCGCTGCAAGGCGCAGCGGCGCACGAGCGGCTCGACCGCCAGAGCAGCGCGGCGATGTTGTCGCTGGCGTCGGCCTACCTGCTGCACCTGTCGCCCACCGCGGCCGGCGACCCAGTGGCACGCTTTCACCTCGACAACGGGGCGCGGCTGGAGCGCCTGAACCCGCGTGGGAACATGTCGCCCAAGGGGCTCAAGCAGTCCTTCGGGATCATGGTCAACTATCTCTACGACCTGGACAAGATCGAAGCCAGCCACGAAAAATTCAAAGCTGGTGAAGTGGCACGTTCGCGTGCGGTGCATACCCTGATGTAAGGCGCGCTGCGCCACGGAGAACCGACATGAAATCCAACCCCAACCGCCGCCAGTTTGTGATCGCCGGCACTGCAGCCGCAAGTGCTACGTTAGGCCTGCCGCTGGCCCGCGCCCAGGCCGCCTGGCCGGCCAAGCCGGTGACGATCATCGTGCCCTTCCCACCCGGCGGCGGCACCGATGCTTTTGCGCGGCCGCTGTTTGCGATGATGAGCAAAAACACCAGCCGCCAATTTTTGATCGACAACAAGGGCGGCGCCGGTGGCACGCTCGGTGCGGGTCTGGCCGCACGCGCCGCGCCCGACGGCCACAGCTTTTTCATGGGCGCCGTGCACCACACGATCGCGCCGAGCATGTACCCCAAGCTGGACTACCAGATCGAGGCCGATTTCATCCCGGTCGGCCTGGTCTCCAGCGTGCCGCAGGTGATTGTCGTCAACCCGAAAAACGTCGCTGCAACGACGCTGCCGCAGTTGCTGGAGTTCATGCGCAAAAATCCAGGCAAGCTGAATTACGGCTCGGCCGGCAATGGCACCTCGCACCATCTCGCCGGCGAGCTCTTCAAGCTGCAGACCAAGACCTTCATCACCCACATCCCCTACCGCGGCGCCGGGCCGGCACTGCAAGACCTGATCGCCGGCCAGGTCGACATGATGTTCGACGGCCTGGGCTCCAGCGCCAACCATATCAAGGGCGGGCGCATTCGCGCGATTGCTGTCGCCGGTGCGAAGCGGGCACCTGGCTTCCCGGACGTGCCGACGTCGATCGAGAGTGGCGTGCCGACCTACCAGGTTGCGACCTGGTACGGCATCTGGGCGCCGAAGGGCACCCCACGCGAAGCCAGCGCCGCGATGCAAGCCGAAATGCGCAAGGCCTTGAACTCCGACGAGCTCAAAAGCATGTGGACCGGCCTCGGCACCGAGACGCCCAATCTCTGGGGCGACGACTTCGGTAGATTTGTCGGCAACGAAATCAAACGCTGGGCCGAGGTGGTGAAAAACTCCGGCGCCAAACTCGACTGAATGCCAAGCAACCACAATCTTTTTGTCGCGCTGCGCGCGGCCTTCCCGGCCGAGCTGGACAGCGTTGCGGTCGAAACCGCCGACGGCCCCGGCGCACCGCGGCACTACAGCTGGCGCGACCTCGACCGCGCCAGCGCGATGATCGCCAACCTGCTGGGCTCGCTCGACTTGGCCCCGGCTTCGCGCATCGCCGTGCAATGCGAGAAAAGTGTTGAAGCGCTGATGCTGTACCTGGGCGTGCTGCGCGCCGGGCATGTCTACCTGCCGCTGAATACGGCCTATCAGTCGGCCGAGATCGACTACTTCATCGGCAACGCCGAGCCCGCGGTGGTGGTTTGCTCGGGCAAGAATTTCGCCTGGATCAGCAAGCTCGCCTTTCGCGCCGGCACTAAAAATGTCTACTCGCTCGATGACGACGTGAGCGGCAGCCTGCTCGACCGCGCCGCATTGATGAGCGATGTGCACCAGCCGGTGCAGCGCGGCGCCGACGATCTGGCGGCGATCCTCTACACCAGCGGCACAACAGGGCGCAGCAAGGGCGCGATGCTCAGCCACGGCAACCTGCTGAGCAATGGGCAGACCCTAAAAACGTATTGGGGCTGGCAACCCGGTGACGTGCTGCTGCACACCTTGCCGATTTTTCATGTCCACGGCCTGTTTGTAGCCCTGCACGGCGCGCTCATCAATGGCAGCAAGATGATCTGGCTAGCCAGATTTGACGCCAGGCTGGTGCTGCAAAAACTACCTGAAGCCACAGTATTCATGGGCGTGCCCACGCTTTATGTACGGCTGCTCGCCGAGGCAGGCCTGACGCGCGAGGTTTGCCGCAGCATGCGCCTGTTTGTTGCCGGCTCGGCCCCCTTGCTGATTGAAACCTTTGAAGCGTGGCAGCAACGGACCGGGCACACAATCCTGGAGCGGTACGGCATGTCGGAAACCGCCATGCTGACGTCCAACCCGTATGCCGGCAGCCAAAGACGGGGCGGCACGGTAGGCTTTGCCCTGCCAAGTGTTGACTTGCGGATTCAGGACAGCGACAGCGATGCACCGGAAACCCAGCCACCGCGCCTGTGCGCAGTAAAC
>JANOKR010000476.1:0-7047 GCA_031419315.1 Betaproteobacteria bacterium | reverse complement strand
CGCTTGTATCGCGGCACGGCCCTCAGCAGCCGTGAAGAGCCTTCCGGCTCTTCACGCGCGGCTTCAGTCCCCCGGCGTCGGCCTGCGGCCGCCACCTCCTCCTTTACTTCACTCCACACAGCGACCCGCCGCAGCGCTCTGGTCAGCGACGCAGCCGCCCGACGCTGCGAATACCTTTGTGGGCGAAATGGGTGCCTGCTGGCGCGGGTGTTGGGTGACCGGCTCCGTGAAGTAAAGGAGGAGGTGGCGGCCGCAGGCCGACGCCGGGGGACTGAAGCCGCGCGTGAAGAGCCGGAAGGCTCTTCACGGCTGCTGAGGGCCGTGCCGCGATACAAGCGGCACGGCATGAACGCAACACAGCGACCCGGCGCAGCGATCTCGCGCTGAGGTGTCGATAGGGCCTCAGACCCCGCGCACCGCGGCCATGAAGGCGCCGAGCAGGGCGGCATCGAGCCGGCCTTCGTGGCGCACGCGGCTGCACAGGTCCAGGCCGAAGGGCTGCACGGTAGCGATGGCGGCGCGCACGTTGCCGGCATGCAGGCCGCCGGCCAGATAGAGCGGCAGCGGGTAGACGGCGTCGCGGATGCGCCGGCTCAAACGCCAGTCGTGGCTGCGGCCGGTGCCGCCGAGTTCCTTGATCGCCAGGGCCGGGTTGCCGCTGTCGAGCAGCACCGCATCGACCCAGGGCGCGACGGCGACGGCTTCGTCGATGGACGCTTCGCCGGTGACGTGGATCACCTGCACCAGCTGCACGCCCGGGCGCAGCGCACGCAGGCGTTGCAGGTCGGCATGTGGCACATGGTCGACAAGTTGCAGCGTCGTTGTCTTCGCCGAAGCATGCTGCGCCGCGATGGCCTCGGCGTTGGTGCGTGCGGTGAGCAAAAAAGTCTGCGTCGGCAGCGCCACTGCGGCGGCGATCTGGGCGATGAGGCCGTATTCGATGACCCCCGGGCCGCTGGGCATCAACGAGACCAGGCCGAGCGCCGCCGCGCCAGCGTCGATCGCCATACGCGCCTCTTCGATGCTGGCGATGCAGCAGATCTTGACGACGGGCGGCGCGGTCACCGATCGATCATTGCGTGGATCAGGGGCTCTGCGGCCGCCGCGTCGTCGTCGATTCGCAGCGACGCGGCGAGTCTTTGCAGCGCCTCGTCGGCAGCTTCGTCGCTGGCCGCATGCACTCGCAGCAGCGGCGTGCCGGCCTCGACGCGGCTGCCCAGTGGCAGGATCTGCGACAGCCCGACGCTGGGGTTGACGACATCGTCGGCCCGCCGCCGGCCGCCGCCGAGGGCCACCACCGCCAGGCCGATGACGCGGGTGTCCATCGCGGCGAGCACGCCGCTGCGCGCTGCGGGCAGGTCGCGCATTACCGCTGCGGTCGGCAGTTGGGCACCGTGCAGTACGTCGGCGGGGCCACCGAGCGCGGCAACCATGCGCGCAAAACTCTCCGCCGCCAGGCCGCTGTCGAGCGCGCGTCTCGCCCGCTCGCGCGCGGCATCGATGCTGTTCGACAGGCCGGCCAGCAGCAGCATCTGCGCCGCAAGCTCGAGCGTCACCTGCAGCAGCCGCGGCTCGCGCTGCGCGCCGGTCAGGAAGTCAATCGCCTCCTGCGTTTCGAGCGCATTGCCGGCCGTTGTGCCGAGCACCTGGTTCATGTCGGTGATCAGCGCGACGGTCGGCAAACCGGCACCCCGCGCCACCCGCACCAGGCTCGTCGCCAGTTCGGTGGCCTGCGCCAGCGTGGCGCAAAAAGCGCCGTTGCCGACCTTGACGTCCATCACCAGCAACTGCAAACCGGCGGCGAGTTTTTTCGACAGGATGCTCGCTGTGATCAGCGGCACCGACTCGACGGTGGCGGTGACATCGCGGATCGCATACAGGCGCTTGTCGGCCGGCGCGAGCTCGGCGCTGGCGCCGACGATGGCGCAGCCGACGCCACGCAGCGTGGCCAGCAGCGTCGACCGGTCGGGGAAGACGTTGTAGCCGGGCAGGGCTTGCAGCTTGTCCAGCGTGCCGCCGGTGTGGCCCAGGCCGCGGCCGCTGATCATCGGCACGATGCCGCCGCAGGCGGCGATGATCGGCGCCAGCATCAGGCTGACCTTGTCGCCAACCCCGCCAGTGGAATGTTTGTCGAGCACCGGGCCGGCGAGCTGCGCGTCGCGCCAATCGAGGCGTTCGCCGGAGTTGGTCATCGCGGTGGTCAGGGCCACGGTTTCGTCGGTGTCCATGCCGCGCAGCCAGATCGCCATCGCCATCGCGGCGACCTGGCCTTCGCTCCAGCGCTGGTCGGCGATGCCGCATGCAAAAGCTTCGATCTGGCCACGGCTCAAGACGCCGCCGTCGCGTTTGATGCGGATGATTTCCTGGGGCAGCATGGCCGTGGATATCTCAGGCTTTGGCGAAATTCACCGGCAGCCCCGGCACATCGACCCGAAGTTGCAGCACCCGACCGGCCCAGGGCTCACGCGCGAGTTCTTCGGCGGGCCGGTTTTCGCGCGCGGTGGTGATGTACAGCGTGCGCAGATCGGCGTCGCCAAAACACGGCATCGTCGGGCAGCGCACCGGTAGCTTGACTTCGGCGAGCAACTCGCCGGCGGGCGAATAGCGCAGCAGCCGTTGGCCTTCGAACATCGCCGTCCAGTAACAGCCTTCGGCGTCGACCGCGGCACCGTCGGGGCGGCCGCCATACGTCGACAGGGCCTGGCCGCTGGTCTTCAGCGGGAACTGCACAAAAACCCGCTGGCGCGACAGGCTGCCGGCCTGCATGTCGAAGTCAAAAGCAAAAACGACATGCGCCTTGGTATCGCTCCAGTACATCGTGCGCCCGTCGGGGCTGAAACCGAGACCGTTGCTGACCGTGATGCCGGATGCCAAACTTCTCAGTTGGCCGGCAGCCCAGCGCTGCAGGGTCGCCAGCGGCGGCTGGCGCGGTTCGTAAATCGTGCCGAGCCAGAAGCGCCCCTGCGGGTCGGCCTTGCCGTCGTTGAAACGTTCGTTGGCCGGGTTGTACGGCGCTGTAGCAAGTTGCTCGCGCCGGCCGCTGGTGGGCTCAAAGCGCCAGAGGCCGTCGCGCATGCCGATGATCAGGTCGCCGCCGGGCAGCGGTGCGATGCAGGCCGGTTCGGTGTCGAAGGCCCAGGCGCGGTGCTCGTCGCTGGCCGGGTGATAGCGGTTGAGTTGTTTGCCGGGGATGTCGCACCACCACAGCGCCGATTGCTCGGGGTGCCAGAACGGCGACTCGCCGAGCAGCGATGGCGGCACCGTTGCCGGCAGTGGCGTGATCGCCGCAGCGCCAGCCTCGGGCATCAGGCAGCCCCGATCTCCAGCTTCATCCAGGCCTGCAAATGTTCACCCGGCTGCAGCGTGCGCAGGCCGTGCGCGGCGGGGTCGGACATGTGGATCGCGTTGTTCACATGGCTCACCGGCTCGACGCAGAAATAGTCGCGCGCCGGCGGCGTGTAGACGACGAGGTAGGGCAGCGACGAGGACAGCTTGAGCGATAGGCGCTCGTCGCGGATGCGCGCCGCGCCCTGCCAGCCTTCGAAGCAGTGGTCGAAGTCCAGATGCACAACATCACCGTCGATGCCGGGTTGTGGCACCTTGCGTGTCGGCAGCTGGGTCGTCTTGTCACTTTCCCAGCGGTCGGTGAGTTCGATATGCAGCCGGCTGCGCGCGCGCTTGGGGAAGTACGGGTGCCAGCCCAGGCCCACCGGCGCCGGTTTGTCGGCGGTGTTGGTGATCGACAGGCCGATATTCAGCGCGTGGGCGGTGAGCGCAAAAGTCTGCGTCGCGCTGAAGGCAAAGGGCCAGTCGGCGTCGCCGGCATGTTCGAGGTGCAGCACCGCGTCGTGCTCGCGGTGCGACTCGACCGCCCAGGCGCGATGCCAGGCCACGCCGTGCAGCGAATGTGGGCTGTTGTCGAAATTCGGCTGCGTGGTGTATTCCTTGCCGAGCCAGCGAAAGTGCCGGTGGCCCAGGCGGTTGGAATACGGCACGAGCGGGAAACAAGCCCCCAGCCGCGGCCCGTCAAGCGCCGCGGGCTCGCTGCTTCGCAGCACCGCCAGATCGCCATGCCAGAGGCCGGCGATGCTGCCGCCGAGGTCGGGCCGCAAGGCCAGGCGCAGCTCGCCGACACGCAGTTCGAGGGGGCCGGATTTCAGGGTGGGGGTCAGGGTGTGGGTGGGAGACATGAAGCGGATCGTACCGCTGCCGTCGCCCCACCCCGGGCGTCAGTGTGCGACGCGGCGACGGACAAACCCGCGGCCGGCCAGGCCGACGAGGCCGAGCGCGAGCAGCGCATAGGTTTGCGGCTCGGGCACCTCGGCGACAAATTGTGTGATCGGCGTCATCGTGCCGGTGAAGGCGCCGGCTTTGACGAAGGTCAGGCCGGTGATGAAAGCGGTGGCGTCGGCGGGGTCGAGCATCGCGTCGGTTTCGATGCCGCTGACGCGGAAAGCGCCAGTGCCGCCCTGGCCGAAGAAAAACTGCTGGCCTTGGGTGACGGCCACCGACTGCGCACCGCCAACGTCGGTGAATTCGAGCGTGAATGCGCCGTCGCCAATGGCGGGCAGCACCACCGAGGCGAAGTTGGGGTCGCCGGCACCGATCGCGTAGTCGTAGCCAACGGCGACAAAGGGGTCGATGAAGGTGATGCTGCTCGGCCCGACTTCGGCGACGCTGAAATTGTAGACGCCGTCGGCGACGGTGGGCAGCGCGATGTCATCGGGCACATCGCCGGTGAGCGGCGTGAACGCGAAGAACGAGTTGGACCGGCGCAGGATTTGTGCGTTGTTGTTTGTGAACGTGGTGTGGCCGCGGGTTTCGATGAGTTGCAGGTTGATGGTGTAGTTGCCGCCGGTGTCCAGCGGCTGGTTGTTGCCGTTCATCAGCGCAGGCAAGGTATAGGAGCCAGCGCCGGGCGCGATCGCGATGCTGTGGATCACGTCGGCAACACCATTCGCGCGGATATTGTTCTTGTCGTAGATATTCACGCGCAGCCCGTCGGGCGCAAACGAGCCCGGGATTTGCCAAGAAATCGTCGGCGTCAGGCCGGCACCAGAGATCGATACCGAGACCGGGAACGGCACCGCTTGCTCGGCACCGAGCAACGAAGGCCCGGTGGTTTCAAGCAGTTCCGCGCCGCGCGTGAAGCGCAAGGTCCAGGGTGCCAACCGGTTGGCGTTGAAGGCAGTGGAGCCGGAGCAAAAATTGGGTGCCACCGTCAGCGGTGCACAAGTGCCCAGGCCGGTCTGGAAGAGCTGCGCGTCGCCGGCCGGGTAGATGCCACGCAGGAAGGCGCCGCCGGAGCCGCCGACGATATCGGCACCGTACTGCACGCGGTCGCCGGCAGACACGCCGACGTCACTCGCCCCGCGGGTATCGCGGAACATGTTGATGCTGTTGTTGACCAGGCTGATCGGTTGCGCGCTGGCAGCGCCAGTCGCCCCCAGCAGGCCCAGAGCGATGGCCGAGTTGACGGCATGCCGCCGCAGGGTGGTGCTGTGCATTCGATCCTCCGGATTTGTTGGAGTTGTCTTGTACGCCAGCAGGCAGCCCGCTGGCATCGTCCAAAGCGATGATGCGCCGGGGCGCAGAGGCCCTCAATACCGGGTCGGGAAATCCCCAAGGTCGGCCTTCAGGTAATGCGCGCCGGCGATCGGGTTGAAGTAATACGGCGGGATATCTGCGAAGCCGAGGCTTTCGTAGAGGTCGCGCGCGGCTTCCATGTCGTCGAGCGTGTCGAGCAGCATCGTCGAATAACCGGCTTCGGTGGCGCGCTCCATCAGCGCCACCGCGAGCTGGCGGCCGAGGCCGAAGCGGCGGAAAGCCGGGCGCACGTAAAGGCGCTTCATTTCGCAGGCGTTGGTGTAGTCGACATCCTGCAGCGCGCGAAACGCGCCGCAGCCGGCGAGCTGGCCGTCGACGGTGGCCAGCAGCAGCGCGCCCGCGGGCGGCGCGTACTCACCCGGCAGGCCACGCAGCTCGGCATCGAAATTCTGGAAACACAGGTCGACGCCGAGGGCCTGGGCGTACTCGCTGAAGATCTCGCGCGTGGTTTCGAGCAGCGCCGGGCTCGACGGCGTGACGATCTGGATCTGCGCGGGCCCGGGCATCGGTGCTGGTGGCTTCTGGCCCTGAGGCTGCGCGCGCTCAGCCGCCGCGGGTGACGACAAAAGTCACCACCGCGGCGCAAACCGCAAAGAGCACCAGCGCGGTCGTGCGCGAGCGGCTGTCGTCACGCGACGCCGGGGTGCCGGCAGGGAGTTGTTTGTCGCCTTCGAGCATCGGCCGGATCAGGTTGGTCTTTTTGCGCACGAGGTAAAAAACGATCGCTGCGATGTGCAGCACGATCAGCGCGAGCAGGATCCACTGGCCCCAGTTTTTGTGCCAGTCGGAGGCGGCCAGGCCGGTGGCGTTGCTGACAAAACGGTTCAGCGGGCCGACGGTGGCGATCTCGTCGTCGGCAAAGAGGCCGGTGCCGACTTGCAGCGCCAGAAAACCGATCAGCGCAAAAACCGAACCGGCACCGAGCGGGTTGTGGCCGACTTCGAAATGGTCACCCGACCGATGATCGCCGCGCAAGTAGCGCAGCAGCGTGGCCGGTGCGTAAATGAAGTTCACAAACCGCGACCAGCGCCCGCCGATCAGACCCCAGACGATGCGAAAGGCGAGCAGCGCAAACACGAGATAACCCAGCCGCAGATGCCAGACCATCGCGTTGCCACCGACCTTGGCGCTGACCACCGAGCCGACGATGGTGGCAAAGAGCAACCAATGGAAAACCCGGGTCGGCAGGTCCCAGACGCGGACTTCCGTTGATGGGCCAGCGGCAGGGTCAGTTGGCATCACGGGCATCATCGGCACTCCTGGGCGCAGCGGCGCCAAGGGCAAACCATAACGCGGTGCGGCCTGGCCCAGCAACCGGGCCAGGCGCGGTGCAGACTTTTTTCAATCTGCCTACACTGTGCCCCTCAATCGACCCCAACACCCCTGGAGGTATTGCCGCATGAAACATGTTCGTCTCGCCGCTGCCCTGACGCTGGCCGC
>JANOKR010000475.1:0-1791 GCA_031419315.1 Betaproteobacteria bacterium | reverse complement strand
GCACGTTGAGCTCGCACAGCGCGTTCACGCGCAGCGTTTCGTCGGGCAGGTTGTCGAGAAAATCACGGTGCTGGTTGCGCACGTCCTGGACATGGCGCAGCCAGTTGTCGACGAGGCCGACGCGCACGTCGCCCAGCGCCGCACGCACGCCGCCGCAGCCGTAGTGGCCGACGACCATGATGTGCGCGACCTTCAACTGGTCGACCGCGTACTGCACCACCGACAGACAGTTGAGATCGGAATGGACCACCACGTTGGCAACATTGCGATGCACGAACAGCTCGCCCGGCAGCAGGTCGACGATCTCGTTGGCCGGCACCCGGCTGTCGGCACAGCCGATCCACAGGTACTGCGGCGCCTGCTGGTGCAGCAGGTTGGTAAAGAAGCCGGGACTGCGTGCCTCGGTCTCGGCGGCCCAACTGCGGTTGCGGGTGAACAGTTCTGAAAGGCTCTGGGTCATCAGGAAATCTCTGTGCTGCGCACTGCGATCAATTCGCCTTCTCCGCGGCCGGGCAGTCTCATGCCTCAAGTGTAGGCAAGCGGCCGAGCCCGGGCTTACATCGTCTCGGCGAACAGTTCGCGGCCGATCAACATGCGCCGGATTTCGCTGGTGCCGGCGCCGATTTCGTAGAGCTTGGCATCGCGCCACAGGCGCCCCAGCGGGTAGTCGTTGATATAGCCGTTGCCGCCGAAGATCTGGATCCCCTCGCCGGCCATCCAGGTCGCTTTTTCGGCACACCACAAGATCACGCTGGCGCAGTCCTTGCGCACCTGGCGCACATGCTCCGTGCCGAGCTGGTCGAGATTCTTGCCGACCGTGTAGCAAAACGCCCGCGCCGCTTGCAGCACCGTGTACATATCGGCGACCTTGCCCTGGATGAGCTGGAATTCGCCGATGCTCTGGCCGAACTGCTTGCGGTCGTGGGTGTAGGGGATCACGTTGTCCATCACCGCCTGCATGATGCCGACCGGGCCGGCGGCGAGCACTGCACGCTCGTAGTCGAGGCCGCTCATCAGCACCCGCGCACCGCCGTTGAGCGCGCCGAGCATGTTTTCAGCCGGCACTTCAACGTTGTTGAACACCATCTCGCCGGTGTGGCTGCCACGCATGCCGAGCTTGTCGAGCTTCTGCGCGGTCGAAAAACCGGGCATGCCTTTTTCGACGATGAAGGCGGTGACACCACGTGCCCCCAGCTCGGGCTCGGTCTTGGCGTAGACGACCATCGTGTCGGCATCGGGGCCGTTGGTGATCCACATCTTGGTGCCGTTGAGCAAGTAGACACCACCACGCTCTTCGGCCTTAAGTTTCATGCCGATGACATCGCTGCCAGCGCCGGCTTCGCTCATCGCCAGCGCGCCGACATGGTCGCCACTGATCAGCTTGGGCAGATATTTGCGCCGCTGCGCGTCGCTGCCGTTGCGCTTGAGCTGGTTCACGCAGAGGTTGCTGTGAGCGCCGTAACTCAGGCCCACCGAGGCGCTGGCGCGGCTGATTTCTTCCATCGCCACCATATGCGCGAGGTAACCCATATTGGCGCAGCCAAACTCCTCGGCCACGGTGATGCCGAGCACACCCAAAGCGCCCATCTTCGGCCACAGGTCCATCGGGAACTGGTCGCTGGCGTCGATCTGCGCGGCACGCGGCGCAATCTCGGCTTGAGCAAAGTCACGCACCGCATCACGCAGCGCGTCGATATCTTCACCAAGCTGGAAATTCAGGCCGGGCAGGTTCATGGCGGGGCTTTCGTTGGAGGCTGCGGTTGCAGCGCTTGCCGTCAAGACGCCAGCGCG
>JANOKR010000474.1:0-1575 GCA_031419315.1 Betaproteobacteria bacterium | reverse complement strand
CAGGCTCCATGACTTGGGTGAGTCGGCGAAGGTCTTCTGCAATGTAATGAACTCGGCAAGGTCGGCATCGTTCAGCGGGTTGGTCTTGCCCATGTTGCGGCCTGGGTCGAGCTGATAGAACCAGACATTGCGTGTCGGCGCGCCCTTCTCGAAGAACAGCACCACGGTCTTGACGCCGGCGCCCTGAAAGGTGCCGCCGGGCATGTCGAGCACGGTGTGCAGATTGCAGCTTTCCAGCAGAAGCTTGCGGATGCTGCTTGACGCGTTGTCGGTGTTGCTGAGAAAAGTGTTCTTGATGACGATCGCCGCGCGCCCGCCGGCCCGCAGCGTCTTGATGAAGTGCTGCAGGAACAGGAAGGCCGTCTCTCCCGTCTTGATCGGAAAGTTCTGCTGGACTTCTTTGCGCTCCTTGCCGCCGAAGGGCGGGTTGGCCAGGATCACATCAAAACGGTCGCGCTCCTGGATGTCGCTGATGTTGTCGGCCAGCGTATTGGCGTGCGTGATGTTGGGCGCCTCGATGCCATGCAGGATCATGTTCATGATCGCGATGACATAGGCCAGGCTCTTCTTTTCCTTGCCGTAGAAGGTGCGCGTCTGCAGCGTCTTCAGGTCGTCGGCCTTGGTGGCCTGGGGCAACAGGTAGTCAAAGGCCTCGCACAGGAAGCCGGCCGAGCCGCAGGCGCCGTCGTAGATGCGCTCGCCGATCTTCGGGTCGAGCACTTTGACCATGGCGCGGATCAGCGGGCGCGGTGTGTAGTACTCGCCGCCGTTGCGCCCGGCATTGCCCATGTTTTTGATCTTGGCTTCGTACAAGTGGCTCAGCTCGTGTTTTTCGGTCTGCGAGCGGAAGCGCAACTCGTCCACCCGATCGATCACGTCGCGCAGGTTGTAGCCACTCTGGACCTTGTTCTTGATCTCGCCGAAGACCTCGCCGATCTTGTATTCGATGGTGTTGGGGCCACTGGCGCGCTGCTTGAAGCCGGCCAGATACGGGAACAGCTTGCCGTTGACGAAGTCGCGCAGGTCGTCGCCAGTCATCGCGGCGTTGTGGTCGAGCTTGCCGTCGGCGGTCTTGGGCGCGGCCCAGGCTTCCCAGCGGTGGGCCTCAGCCAGGATGAAGGCGTAGGTCTTGCCTTCGAGCGCGGCCTCTGAGGCCTTGTCGTGCTCCAGGGCATCCAGGTACTTCAGGAACAGCAGCCAGCTTGATTGCTCGGTGTAGTCCAGCTCACTGGTGCAGCCGGCGTCCTTGTGCAGGATGTCGTCGATGTTCTTGAAGGTTTGCTCGAACATGGCTGGTGGCGCTAGTCTTGGGTTCCGTCGCGCCCGGGTTCGTGCCGTAGCCGCCGGCCCCGTCGTCCAAACCGCGCAGGGCCCCACGGCGTTGCAGGTCTGGAGCGGGTGAGGGGAATCGAACCCCTGTATGCAGCTTGGGAAGCTGCCGTTCTGCCATTGAACTACACCCGCCGCTCGACGCAGATTGTAGCCAGCGGCCGGTGGCGGCGAATCAACGAAAATGCGCCCCGCCCGGCCCACCGCATGCCCGAATGAACACCGACCTCGTCGAACCGCTCAGCC
>JANOKR010000473.1:0-6777 GCA_031419315.1 Betaproteobacteria bacterium | reverse complement strand
GCGATCTGGACCCCGGCGTCGTTGTAATAAAACTCGCGGTGCACCTGCCAGCCCTGGGTGGCGAGCAGGTTGCACATCGAGTCGCCCAGAGCCGCCTGCCGGCCATGCCCAAGGTGCAGCGGGCCGGTCGGGTTGGCCGAGACAAACTCGACCATCACTCGGCTGCCGTTTGGCGCCTGGACGCCGAACTGCGCGCCCGCGGCCAGTACCTCGCCGACCACCGACTGCTTGGCAGCATCGGACAATCGCAGATTGATAAAACCCGGGCCGGCGATTTCGAGCGCCTTCACCCAGCGCTGCACCGCCGGCTGGCGGCCCAGCGATTCGACCAGCGCCTGCGCCACCTCGCGCGGATTTTTGCGCAGCGACTTGGCCAGCGGCATCGCGCAGGTGATGGCGAGGTCGCCGTGCGCGGCTTGCCGCGGCGACTCGAAGGCCGCGACCACTGCCGGTGCGGCAGCGAACGGGGTGTCGGTCGCGGGATCGGTCGCGATCGACGCTGGGTCGGCGCCGATCTCCGCGAGCGCCGAGCGCAACGCGTCGAGCAGCTCTTGGCGGGCCTTCAACATGGTTGCGATTCTACGGGCGGGTGTCGACGGCGCCGGGCGGGGAGCCAGGCCACGGCCCGACCAGCGCAGCCCCGCATCAAGCGGCGCAATGCAGCGCTGTTCGCGGCATCGTCGGCGGGCGCGGCCGGCAACATCGCACAGCCGCCACGCTTGCCCGCGGCGAACTGCCCGCTTCACGTCGTTTCACGCCCATGTCCGCCCGCCAACAACTGAGCTTTGACCTCGCCGAGCCCGGCACGCTGCCGGCGCACATCGGCAAATATCCGGTGCGCGCGCTGCTCGGTGAAGGCGCGACGAGCGAGGTCTATCTGGCCCACGACGACTTTCGCGGCTGCGATGTCGCGATCAAGCGGGTGCGTGCCGGCCTCGAGGCAGACACCCCCGAAGGCCACTTCTCGCCGCACTTTTTTGCCGCCGAGGCGGCGCTTGTCGGGCGTTTGCAGCACCCCAACGTCGTGCAGCTTTTTGATGCTGTCGCCGAGCTGCCGATGCCGTATCTGGTGATGGAGTACGTGCCCGGCGTGACGCTGCGGCGGTTCTGCCGCGCGGACGCCTTGTTGTCGCTGGAGCAGATCGTTGAAATCGGCTTCAAGTGCGCGATGGCGCTGGGTTATTGCTGGCGCCAGGGCCTGATTCATCGCGACGTCAAACCGGCCAACCTGCTTGCGGTGATGAATGGCGACGACGTTGTCGACGTCAAGATCAGCGACTTCGGCAGCGTGCTCAATCTGGATTCCGAGCGCACGCAGATCTTTCGTGTCGGCTCGCTGGCCTATATGTCGCCCGAGCAGCTCGATGGCGGCGCGCTCGATTGCCGCGCCGACCTCTATTCACTGGCCGCGGTGCTCTACCACCTGATCGCCGGGCGTCCGCCTTTTGACGCCCAGGCGCAGCCGGCGCTGATGTACCAGATCTACCACGGCGAGATCACCCCGCTGACCGGTTTGCGTGAAGGCGTGACACCGGCGCTGGATGCGCTGGTGCGGCGCGCGCTGGCACGCAACCGCGATGACCGCCACGCCAGTTGGGACGACTTTGCGCAAGACCTGTCGTCGCTGGTGGCGCGACGCGAAGTGCCACGTGCGGCGCTGCAATCGGTGCTCGACTCCGAGCGCTTCAACCTGCTGCGCTCGTTGGAGTTTTTCCGCGACTTCGGCGACGTCGAAATCTGGGAAGTGGTGCATCGCGCACGTTGGCAGCGCTTTGGTTTTGGCGACGCGCTCTACCGGCGCGGCCAGAAGGGCAATACCTTCCACATCCTGGCGCAGGGCGAGGTCGATGTTTTCCGCGACGGCCAGCGGGTGGCGCAGATGGCCACCGGCACCTCGGTGGGTGAGATGGCCTATCTCGCGCCGAATCCCGAACTGCGCACGCACAGCGCCGACGTCGTGGTCAGCACACCGGCGACGACGATCTCGTTCACGCCGGAAACGCTGCGCCAGTTGTCGATGGGCACCCGCTCGTTGTTCGACGCCGCGTTCATCCGCGTCCTCGTGGCCCGGCTGCACGCTGCGCAGGAAACGATCGCCAAGTCGGCGCGCCGGCCGGTTTAAGCCCACTGCCGGCAGCCAGCGTGAGCGGCCACCCACCCGTGGCCAGGGGTAAAACCTGTCCTCCGGGCGGGGCCGGGTGGCGTTTTTCGTCTTGTCGAGGTGCTTGCGCTCTGCTGCAATCGGCCCCGTCCGCTTAGGCCCCCCTGGGCGCATGACCCTACCCACCACCTCCCGAGGAGACTCCCTGATGAAAGCCCTGATCACCGCTGTGCTGCTGACCTTTGGCCTGTTTGCCGGCACCGCCTACGCGGCCGATGCGAAGGCCGATTGCGACATGAAGGCCGGCGAGAAAAAGCTCGCTGGCGCAGCGAAAAACAGCTTCGTGAAGAAGTGCGTTGCCGATGCCGGTGGTGCTGCTCCAAAGGCTGCGGCCAGCCCGGCCTGCGAAAAGTCGGCCGCCGACAAGAAGCTCGCCGGCGCCGCCAAAAACAGCCACGTCAAGAAGTGCATGGCCGACGAAAAGGCCGGCGCCGCCCCGGCCGCTGCCAAGCCTGCTGCCGCCGCAGCCCCGGCTGCCCCGGCGGTTGCCGCCAAGCCGGCCGCTGCTGCCGCGCCGGCCGCCGCGTCTGGCCCGAAGAAATAACCCAGAGCGCGTCGCGCGCTGGAGTTGAGACCGAATGAAGCCCGGCTGTGTCAAGCAGCCGGGCGGTGCTCTTCAACCGCTGCTGCCGCTCGCCTCGGCACGCCGCCAGTAGGCCGCGTCGCCAAAAGAGTGCTTGGTGAAGTCGATCCACAGCCGCACCCGCAAAGGCAGATGTTTGGCATGCGGGAAGACTGCGTAGATGCCATTCGGCGGCGCCGCAAAATCGTCGAGCACGCTGACCAGCCGACCGGCGGTGACATCGGCCTGGACTTCCCAAGTGCTGCGCCAGGCCAGCCCCAGCCCGGCCAGGCACCAGTCGTGCAGCACCTGGCCGTCGCTGCAATCGACGCGGCCACGCGGGCGCAAATGGGTCAGCACGCCGTCGACCATGAATGCCCAGCCGCGGGTCTGGCTGGCGTCGGAGCTTAAGCTCAGGCCCTCGTGACGCAACAGGTCGACCGGATGTGCCGGCACGCTGGCGCGCTTCAAGTACGCCGGTGCGGCGACACACAGCCGGCGGTTGTCGGCCAGGCGCACGCTGATCAGGTTTGAATCCGGCAGGTCGCCGACCCTGATGGCGCAGTCAAAACCTTCGTTGACGATATCCACAACGCGGTCCGACAGGTTCAGCGAGACGCTCACGTCGGGGTGCTGGTGGATGAATTTGGGCACCAGAGGCGCCACATGCCGGCGCCCGAAGCCGGCTGGCGCGGTCACACGTAAGTGGCCACTCGCTTTGACACCGCCGGCGCTGACGCTGGCTTCGGCATTCGCCAGGTCGGCCAACAGGCGCTGGCAGTTTTCAAGGAAGGCGCTGCCTTCGTGGGTCAGCGTGATCTTGCGCGTGGTGCGCACGAGCAGCTTCACGCCGAGCCGTTCTTCGAGCGCGTCGATGCGCCGGCCGATCACCGCCGGCGCTACGCCTTCGGCATGTGCGGTCGCTGTCAGGCTGCCTTTGACGGCCACCGCAACAAACGATTCGAGCTGCTTGAGCTTGTCCATGGCGCGGAATTATGCTGGCCGTTGGCGGGAATGATCGGCTAATCGACCCGATTAGCCCCCCCGGCAAGATCAGAACTTCATGTGCAGGCGGGCGAAGTACGAAGCGCCATTCAAGCCGAATTGCACGCTGTCGTATTTGAAGCCGTTGTCGGTTTCGTTGGCGTCCTGGCTGCTTGGTTTGACGTTCAGGATGTTGTTGCCGCCGAAGCTGAATTTGGTGTTTTTCGACAGCGCCAGCGTGAACGCAAGATCGGCCGAGGACTTGGGCGCGTAATGCGCATTCGGCACGCCGTTGGCGGTGCCCGAAAAGGTGCCCAGGGTCTGCGCGCCGAAGTGAATGATCCTGAAGTCGGTGGTCCAGGCGCCGCGACTGAACTCGAACGCCAGCGTGGCCTTGCTGCTCGGGCCGCCTTGCTCCAGGAACAAGCGCTCGCGCTCGGAGAGCAGCACGCCTTCGAAGCCCGCCAGCGCCGGCGGCGCGTGGATCGATGTCGCCCGCGTTTTGCTCTGGTTGAAGGCCAGGAAGGTATTCAGCGCGCCGCCCCAAACGCCGCTGGCCTTGTGCGCGACGGTCAGGTCCAGGCCCGTCGTGCGGGTGTCCACCGAGTTCACAAAAAACTGCGCCTGGCCAACGCCGAGGGTTTGCAGGATCGTGCCCAGCGCCGGGTAGTTGTCGGCATCGAAGCGGCCCGACAGCACGATGCGGTCGCGGATATTGATCTGGTACAGATCCGCGGTCACGGCCCATGCGGCGGCGGGTTTGAAGGTCATGCCGACGGTCAGGCTTTTCGAGCGCTCTTCTTTGAGCTTCGGGATGCCGGCGGCGCTGGCAATCGTGCCGCCGTTGGGGGCCAGCACCACGTCGAGCGGCACGCCGCTGATGAAGTCGGTGAAGGTCGAAGAAAAGTGCACCTGCTGCAGGCTCGGCGCGCGAAAGCCGGTGCTCGCCGCACCGCGCAGCAGCAACGCCGGGCTGGCCCTGAAACTGGCCGCGAGCTTGCCGTTGGTGGTGCGGCCGAAGTCGCTGTACTGCTCGGTGCGCAGCGCGACCTGGGTGCTGATCTCCTTCGTCAGCTGCGACTCGAGTTCGGCGTACAGCGCTTTGCTGCTGCGCCGTTGGTTCGTGACGTCGCCGGGCTGGAAACCGGGGAAGCCCTGGCTGCCGGCGTTGCCGCCGACGCCGACCCCGTCGACATCGTTGTACGACCCCGGCTCGCCAGCGTCGATGCTGTACTTCTCGCGGCGCAATTCGGCACCGAAGGCGAGGTTGCTGCCCAGCAAGCCGGGCAGCAAACGGCTGAAGTCGAGGTTCGTGGTCGACTGCACAAAACCAAAACCGCCGGCGTCAAAAGCCGCCGGGCTGATGCCGGCGCCGCCGCCCTGCAGGTCCAGGTTGGCGATCGACGCATTCAGCGTGCGGCTGATGTCGTAGCGCAGGCGGTTGCTGCCCTGCGTCTGCGACAGGTCCATCGTCCAGTCGCCCAGGCTCGCGCGCCAGCCGAAGATCGCGTAGCGGTCTTCGATCTTGCCGTTGATGAAGGGCACAAATCCGTCGGGGTACATCGCCGCCGAATTGCGTGACGGGATGTCGTCGGAGCCGATGCCGCCCCGCGCAAACGCGGCCGACGAGGCGTCCCGATTCTGCAGCCCGGCAGTGACGTAGACGGCGCCGGCGCCGACCGGCATTTCGCCGTTGAGGTAGAAAGTTTGGTTGTTGACCTTGCTGTCGCCGATGATCCGCGGGTTGCCGGCCTCGGCGCGGTTGGAGCGGCCGCGGTCGAGCCATTCACCGGTGAGGCCGAACGTGGCGTCGCCGAGCTTGACGCCGCAGTAGGCGCTGAGCAGGCTGTTCTTGCCGTCGCCGGCGCTGTACTGGCCGTAGGCCGCCACGGCCTCGCAGCCGGCGCGTTTTTTCAGCACCACGTTGATGACACCGGCGATCGCGTCGGACCCGTACTGTGCTGCCGCGCCGTCACGCAGCACCTGCACGTTGTCGACCGCCAGCATCGGGAAGGCATTCATGTCGGTGCCGGTGGCGCCGCGGTTGCGCGCACCAAAGATATTCACCAGCGACACCGTGTGGCGGCGTTTGCCGTTGACGAGTACCAGGGTCTGGTCGGAGCCCAGGCCACGCAGCGCCGCCGAGTCGATCAGATCGGCACCGTCGGCGCCGGTCTGGCGCGTCGAGTTGAACGACGGCGAGACAAATTGCAGCGTCTGCGCCAGGTCGAACTGGCCGCCGCCCTCGGCCGCCTTGCTCAACGAGTAGATATCCACCGGCGCGGTGGTCTCGGTCGCCGAGGTAGCGGCCGTCGCTCGGCGCGAGCCGATGATGGTGATGGTTTCGGTGCTGGTGCCGGCAGCGGTCTGCGCCGCGGCCGGTGTCGGCAGGTTGCTAAAGCCGGCCAGCGCGCCGATCGTGGCCAGGGCGACTGCGCTGCGGCGAGGTGAGTGGCAGATTGTTGCGGGTGGTGGGCGGCGCATGGTGTTCTTTCGCTTGGGATCAATGGTTTTGGCAGATTGACGGGCCTTCGGCATCGCTGACCGCACGACGAGACCCGGCGCCGCAAAGCGCCCGGCCGGACCACGGTGCGACGGTGTAGCCGATCTGCGCCAGACAAGGCATCGGGATCGGCCCCGACCGTCGTGACTGCGCATTGCTGCGTTTGCCGCACAAATGCTCCCTGTTGAGGTGACGCAATTCGGGCCGGCGGCTGGCATAGATTGGCGGCATGCCTCCAGCCCGCAGCCCGCAGCCCCGCCCGAAAGCGGTGCTCTTCGACGCCTACGGCACCTTGTTTGACGTCTACAGCGTCGGCCTGCTGGCCGAACAACTCTTCCCCGGCGACGGCGAAAAGCTGGGCCTGCTGTGGCGCGACAAACAGATCGAATACACCCGGCTGGTGTCGATGAGCGGGCGCTACCGGCCCTTCTGGGAGCTGACCATCGCGGCGCTGCGCTTCGCCGCGCTGCGCCTGAAGCTCAGCTTAAGTGCCGACGCCGAAGCGCAGTTGATGAACCAGTACCGGCACTTGAGCGCCTTCCCGGAAAACCGCGAGGTCTTGCAGGC
>JANOKR010000472.1:0-6079 GCA_031419315.1 Betaproteobacteria bacterium | reverse complement strand
GCCGAACTGCCGGACAACGTCAATGCCGCGGCGATGGCGATGGCCATCGGCGCCAGCGGGGCAATGAGCGCGTATCGCTCGACCCCCCTGCTGACCTCCGAAGAAGCCGTCAAGGCGATGAAGCAGGCGTCGGAGATCGGCTACCAGGCACCGAAGTAAGGCCCGAGGCGCGGCCCGCGCCGGCTTCAGGCCGGCCGGGTCAGCATGTTCACGTATTCATGCTGGGCGGTGGCCACGGTGCTCACGCGGTACTCGACGGGTTTGCCACCAAGGCCGATCGCCACCCGCCGCACCTGCAACATCGGCGCGCCCACCGGCACCCCGAGTACCCGCGCGGTGTTGCGGTCGGCGCCGACCGCGCGCAGGCGCTCGAGCGCACGAACGACAGTGATGCCGTACTCCGACTGGTAGAGGTGGTAAATCGTGCTCGGCCGCTCGCTCCAGCGCTTTTCGGTAAGGCCGCGAAACAGCGCCAGCGGCAGCAACAGGCGGTCATGCACCACCGGCCGGCCTTGCAGCTTGAGCCGGTTCTCGACTTGCAGCGCCGGCTCTCCGGCCTTCAGCTCAAGCGCCGCGGCTGCGTCTTCGTCCAGGCGCACCCGCTCGAAACTGACCAGTTCTACCTCGGGCGCTTCACGCAGTCCGTCGCTGCGTTCAACGTGGAAAAACTGGAACAAAAAACGATCGCTGGTGTGGGTCGCGACAAAGGTGCCGCGGCCCTGGCGGCGCAGCAGGATGTGCTCGGCAACGAGGTCGTCCACGGCGCGGCGCAGGGTGCCGATCGAGACGCCAAAGCTCGCGGCCAGTTCGATTTCGCTGGGCAGCGCAGCACCGGGCGCGACGACGCCGGCTTCGATCGATTGCAACAGCGCGCGCTTGACGGCCCGAAACAGCGGCAGGCCGCCACCATCGGGGGCGATGCCGGCGTAGGCCGGCGATACCGGTGCTGCCGTTGCAGCGGGCCGGCGGGCAGGGGCAGCAGGTCGGGCCATGGCCGCGATTTTAGATCAATTCATGATTCATACAGGTCATCTATATGACCCGATTGACACTGGGTTTGCTGCCACAGATACTGCCCGCATCCCGGACGCCACGCCGCGCGCCACCGGGCCCACAGGAGTTGCCAATGAACCATTTTGTATTGCATGCAGCCCACGACAGCGTGGCCGTCGTCGTCGTCGAAGGCATCACCGCAGGCATGACGCTGAACGGCTGGATCATGGACGAAGACCGCACGATGACCGTGCAGGCGCGCTCCGACATCCCGATCGGCCACAAGGTCGCGCTGAAGGACATGGCCGTCGGTGACACGGTTATGAAATACGGCATCGACATGGGCCGCGTCGTCGCGCCGATCAAGGCCGGCGAACACGCTCACGTGCACAACATTAAAACCAAACGCTGGTGATTGGGCGGCGCATGGGGCTGCTGCGCGAGCCCGCCGAGCCACACAACCCGTTCATTCGAAGTCAAAAGGAAAACCCATGTCCGTGATCGACAAGTCCACCACCTTCCTCGGCTACCGGCGCGAAAACGGCCGTGTCGGCGTGCGCAACCACGTCATCATCCTGCCGCTGGATGACCTGTCCAATGCCGCTGCCGAAGCCGTCGCGCACAATATCAAGGGCACGATGGCGATTCCCCATCCGTATGGCCGCTTGCAGTTCGGCGCTGACCTGGATCTGCATTTCGCGACCCTCATCGGTGCCGGCTGCAACCCCAACGTCGCCGCGGTGGTGGTCATCGGCATCGAAGACGGCTGGACCAAGAAGGTCGTCGACGGCATCGCAAAAACCGGCAAGCCGGTGGTCGGCTTCGGCATCGAAGGCCATGGCGATCACGACACCATCCTGCGCGCCAGCAAGGCCGCACGCGACTATTCGCAGTGGGCCAGCGAGAAGCAGCGCGAGGTCTGCCCGATCCACGAACTCTGGGTCTCGACGAAGTGCGGCGAGAGCGACACCACCAGCGGCTGCGGCGCCAACCCGACCGTCGGCGACGCGTTCGACAAACTGCACGGGCTGGGCAACTACCTGTGTTTTGGCGAAACCAGCGAGATCACCGGCGGCGAGAAAATCGTCGCCGCGCGCTGCGCCAACGACGCCGTGCGCGACAAGTTCATGTTCATGTTCAACCGCTACCAGGACATGATCAACCGCCACAAGACCACCGACCTCTCCGACAGCCAGCCGACCAAGGGCAATATCGCCGGCGGCCTGACGACGATCGAAGAAAAGGCGCTCGGCAATATCCAGAAGATCGGCAAAAAGTGCACCGTCGACGGGGTCATCGACAAAGCCGAGATGCCCACCCACCCGGGGCTGTGGTTCATGGACTCGTCCAGCGCCGCCGCCGAGATGGTCACGCTCTGCGCGGCGTCGGGGTTTGTCGTCCATTTTTTCCCCACCGGCCAGGGCAACGTGATCGGCAACCCGATCTTGCCGGTGATCAAGATCTGCGCCAACCCGCGCACCGTGCGCCTGATGAGCGAGCATGTCGACGTCGATACATCGGGCCTGCTGCAACGCGAGATCTCCCTCGAACAGGCCGGCGACAAGCTGCTCGAAAGCATGCTGCGCACCGCCAACGGCCGCCTCACCGCCGCCGAAGCGCTGGGACACCGCGAGTTTGTGATGACACGCCTGTACGAAAGCGCCTGAGCGCCATGGCCCGGCTGCTCATCACCGAATTCATGGACGAACGTGCGGTGGCGCAATTGCGCGCTGCGCACGATGTGCTTTACGACGCCAAGCTCGTCGACGACACACCGCGGCTGCTCGCCGAAGCTGCGGCTGCTGATTGCATCATCGTGCGCAACCGGACCCAGGTGCGCGGTGACCTGCTCGCTGCGTTGCAGCGCTGCCGCGTCGTCGGCCGGCTCGGTGTCGGCCTGGACAATATCGACGTGGCGGCCTGCGAGCAACGTGGCATGCAGGTCATCCCGGCGACCGGCGCCAACGCGCTCAGCGTGGCCGAATATGTCGTTGCCACCGCGATGCTCCTGCTGCGCGGCAGCTACCAGTCGACCGCAGCGGTAGTCGCTGGCAAGTGGCCGCGCAACGCCTTGTCCAACGGCCGCGAAACCGCCGGCAAGACCCTGGGGCTGATCGGCTTTGGCTCGATCGGCCAGTTGACCGCGCGCCTGGCGCGTGGCCTGGGGATGGAGGTGATCGCTTTTGACGCGATGATGCAGCCCGGCCACCCGGTATTCGCTGAATGCCAAACGCGCGCCGTCGGTCTCGACGAGTTGATAAAAACTGCCGACGTGATCAGCCTGCATGTGCCGCTGGTCGACTCCACCCGTGGCCTTTTCAACGCCGAGCGTATTGCGTCGATGAAACCCGGCGCGGTGCTGGTGAATACCGCGCGTGGTGGCATCGTCGACGACGCGGCACTCGCCGCAGCGTTGAAAAGTGGCCACCTCGGCGGCGCCGCGATCGATGTCTGCGATACCGAGCCGCTGCCGGCGTCAGCCCATTTCGAAGGCTGCCCAAACCTGGTGCTCACGCCGCATATCGCCGGCGTCACCGCCGAGGCCAACGAGCGCGTGAGCTTCCTGATCGCCGACAAGGTGCTGGAGGCATTGCAATGAGAGTCGCAGTTGCCGATCTGCGGTCGATCGTCTCGGCCGCGCTGCAACGCGCCGGCGCCAACCCGGCGATGGCCGACTCCACCGCGCGTGCGCTGGTGCTCGCCGAAAGCCAGGGCCTGGGCTCGCATGGCCTGAGCCGGGTCGGCCAGTACACCACCCACTTGCGCAACGGGCGGGTCAACGGCGCCGCGCGCGCCGCGGTGCTGCGCCACAAAGGCGGCGCGATCATCGTCGATGCCCAAGAGGGCCTGGCCTTCCCGGCCTGCGACCTGGCGCTGCGCCAGGGCATCGCCGCGGCCCGCGACCACGGTGTCGCGTTTGTCGGCGTCGTGCGCAGCCACCACTGCGGCGTCGTTGTCGACCACCTACGCGCGGCCGCCGACGCCAAGTTGGTGGCGATCGGTTTTGCCAACTCACCGGCAGCCATGCCGGCGGCGGGTGGCAAACATCCGATCTTTGGCACCAACCCGGTGGCGGCCGTCTTCCCGCGTCGCATTGCCGACCCCCTGATGATTGACTTGAGCCTGTCTGAAGTCGCACGCGGCAAGCTGATGGTCGCGGCCAAAGAAGGGCGTCCGATCCCCGAAGGCTGGGCGCTCGACGCCAAGGGCCGCCCGACGACCGACCCCAAGGCCGGCCTGGCCGGGTCGATGCTGCCGCTGGGCGCGGTCTCGTCGCCCAAGGGCGCGATGCTGGCGCTGATGGTCGAGCTGCTGGTCACGGCGCTGATCGGCGCCAACTACGGCTTCGAGGCGTCGAGCTTTTTTGTCGATGAAGGCAACCGGCCCGGCATCGGCCAGGCCTTCATCATCATCGACCCCGGCGCTTTGAGCGGCAGTGACAACTTTCTCGATCGCATCGAAGTCTTGGTCGCCGAGATGATGCGCGACGACGGTGTGCGCCTGCCCGGCACGCGCCGCGAAGCACTGCGCCGCAAGGCCGAAGTCGAGGGCATCGAAGTGCCTGAAGGCATGCTGGTCGCGCTGCAAAGCAGTTGAACTGCGGCACGCCGCAGTGCCCGCCATGCGCACTTCCTGACACACCAAGGAGCCGACCCCCATGCATCGCCGTACCCTGCTGCAAAACGTCGCGTTGTTGCTTTCCCCCACGGTTCCTGGCCTGGCCTGGGCGCAAGCCGACTACCCGCGTGCCGGCAGCACGATCCGCTACGTCGTGCCCTTCCCGCCCGGCGGCCTGACCGATGTCATGGCGCGGCTCGTCGGCCAGCAGCTGGCCGAGCGCTGGAAGCTCAACGTCGTGATCGACAACAAGGCCGGCAGTGGCGGCCAGATCGGCGCTGCCGAAGTTGCCAAAGCCGCAGCCGACGGCCAGACGCTGTTGGCAATCACCCTGACGCATGCCGCCAATGCGACCCTGTTCAAGGGCCGCGCGGCATTCGACTTCCGACAAGACCTGCGTCCGGTGGCGCTGCTCGCTGGCTCGCCGATGTTGGTGGTAGTGCCAACGGCGAGCCCGATCAAGGACTTCAAGGACCTTGTCGCGCAGGCAAAAACGCGCAAACTCAACGCCGGTTCTTCAGGCAACGGCACGCCGCCGCACCTGACGCTGGCGCTGTTCAACGACCTGCACAAAACCGAGATCCAGCACATCCCCTACAAAGGCGGTGCGCCGTCGATGACCGACCTCATCGGTGGCCAGCTCGACGTCATCTTCTCCAACCTGCCCGAGAGCGTGGCGCATGTCAAAAGTGGCAAGCTGCGCGCGCTGGCGATAGCCAGCAGCGCCCGCCATGCGCTGGTGCCCGATGTGCCAACCACCGCCGAAGCTGGCGCGCCGCAACTCGCCGTCGAAAACTGGACCGCGGTGATGGCCCCGGCCGCAACGCCCGACGCCGCCGTCAACCGGCTCGCCGCCGAGATCGTGAAGATCATGGCCACGCCCGACATCGAAGAGCGCGCGCGCACGCAGGGCTTTCGCATCGATGCACGCAACGCGCAGGCTTTTGCGCCGTTCCTGAAGGACGAGGTCGAGCGCTGGGCGCGGGTCATCAGCGCAGCGAAAATCGTCGCCGAGTAGGTGCTGCGTTAGGGCTGCGGCCTCGGATTGCAATCCATCACGCGACGTTGCGCGAATCACGGGTTCATTCGTTCACGCATCGGCGCGCGCAGAGTCGACGCTGAGGTGGCCCGGCTCCGTTTATGGAATTCTTATGCTCTACGCCGGGCCACCCAGTTCTTCAGCGGCATGGACTATTACGAACATCGCAAGCCCTGTGATGCCACCCAGCTCGGACGTTTTCGCACCGACCTGGGCGAAGACGGCATGGAGCAATTGCTCAAGGCCACCATCGACGCCGCGGTGGCGATGAAGACGCTCAAGCCCGAGGCGCTTGAGCGGGTGATCGTGGACACCACCGTGCAGGAAAAGGCCATCGCGCACCCGGTGGACTCGCGGCTGCTGGAGATTGCGCGGCACAAGGTGGTCAGCGCAGCCAAGCGCGCGGGCATCGGGTGCAAGCAGACCTAC
>JANOKR010000471.1:0-1689 GCA_031419315.1 Betaproteobacteria bacterium | reverse complement strand
AGCCGTCATGCGCCGGTCAGCCGGTCGCGGATCATTTGGTAGGCAGCGCGCCCCTTCACGAGCAGCTCGCGATTGGGCGCTTGCCGGTTCAGGCTTTGCAGATAGTCCAGCGCCTGCGCTGCGGTGAGCTGCGGGCGGTGGATGTAGGCGCCCTGCTCGATCAGGTAGGTATCGACGTCGAGCAGCGCGTCCTGGTAGACCGAAATCGTCGGCACACCGAGCACCGCCATCTCACGTGTCATCGTGCCGCCGGCGCCGATAAACAGGTCGCAGTCGGGCGCGATATCGGCGATATCCAGCGCGGTGTCGATCACCTTGATGCGGCTGAAGCGTTCGCTCTTGTAATGCGCACCCTGCTCGCGCCCGCGCGGCAGCAGGACCACATCCACATCGTTCATCAAACCGGCGAGCAGGTCATCGAGGAAGTTGCTCGAGCCCTGGTAATACTGCGCCGTCCATGGCTCGGGGCGCACATAGACCGTCTTGCGCGTTTTTGGCGGCCGCGCCGGTGCGGCCTGCAAGCGTCGGTCAAGCTCCCACAGATAGATGCCTTCCTTGACCCCCGGGTACTTGACCACCTTCTTCGGGTTGGCCCATTGCCGGCGCAGGTTTTCCAGGCTCAGGAACTCCGGCACCATGATCGTATTGGCGGCCAGGAACGACGGCACGTTGCCAAGCGCATGTTCGTTGTCGTTCATATAGATCGACGGCACGCCGAGCAGCCTGGCCACCACTGGCGAGTGGAACGAACTCTGCGAGATCGCGATGTGAATCTTCTGCGGGCGCAAGAACTGCATCAGCTCCCAGACCCGCACCGGGTAGCCGAAGACCTTGGCGCTGAGCTTCTTGCCGTAGTGACGGCCGACCACCGTGTGCGGCAGTTTGTGCAGCTCGAGCAGGTCGATCGTATTCGCCAACGGCCGGCAGGTGATGACGACCTCATGCTGCGCTTGCAGCTCGCGGATCAGCGCCGCGAACATATTGATGTGCGGCGAGTTGGAAAGATCGAACCAGATTTTCATCAAAGGCTCAGTCGATCAGGCTGATCGTCGTGACCAGCGACTCGCCGGGTTTCAGCGTGGCCGCAGCGCGCAGCACCGGCGCGGCTTGCTTGGCATAAAAGCGCCGCGAGACCCAGCCTTGCGGCGGCGACGCCTGCCCGACAACCAGCGTCGTGCTGGCTTCAGCACCGCTGACTTCGATGGTTAGCCGGCGGCCCTGGTGTTCGACGAGGAACGCGCGGCCCTGGGCCTCGACCCGGCAGCCGGCATCAAGGTGCCAATGCGCCGCGACCTGATGCGCAGCGTCATGCGCGGCGCCTTTGGAGCGTGTCGCGGCAAGAGAATCGGTGACCACGATGCAACGTGCGCGGCGGTCGAACTCGACCCGCCGGCGGTGGTCGACCGGGCTGCGCAGGTGACGATAGCCCTCGTGGCGGGCCTGCATCACGAGTCGGCCGCCGGTGTCGTCAAACGTTTCCAGCGCGGTGCTGAAGTCGCGCAGCCACAAAAAACTGCCGCCATACAGTGACTGCTCGACGGCGTCGACTTCGAGCGTGTTGTGCGCCGATGTGCCGCGAAAGTAGCGGCGCATCTCCGGCGCCGCGTTGTAGCAATAGGTGCCGGCGTCGACGAGCATCGGCACCCCGCCCCAGGTCAGCAGCAGCGACAGCGCATCGGCATGCGCATG
>JANOKR010000470.1:0-3193 GCA_031419315.1 Betaproteobacteria bacterium | reverse complement strand
GCCGCGTCGCTGGCCATCAAGAGCGGCAACGCGGCCATTCTGCGCGGTGGCTCGGAGGCGCTGCACAGCAATCTGGCGCTGTGGCGCCTGGTGCAGGCCGCGCTGGTCGAAGCCGGCTTGCCGGCCACGGCGGTGCAACTCATCCAGACCACCGACCGCGCCGCGGTCGGGCAGTTGATCACGATGCCGGAATATGTCGACGTCATCATCCCGCGCGGTGGCAAGTCGCTGATCGCGCGCATCAGCGCCGAGGCCAAAGTGCCGGTCATCAAACACCTCGACGGCAACTGCCATGTTTACGTCGATGCCGAGGTCGATCTCGATCTGGCGGTCGCCGTCACCGACAACGCCAAGACACAAAAGTACAGCCCCTGCAATGCCGCCGAATCGCTGCTCGTGCACGCCGCCCGCGCGGCCGACTTTCTACCCCGCATCGGCGCGGTTTTTGCGGCCAAGGGTGTGCAGATGCGTTGCGATGGCGCTTCTGCGGCGCTGCTCGCGGCGCTGCCGGTTTCGCTGCCCCGCGCCGATGTGATCGCGGCGACTGAAAGCGACTGGGGCGAGGAATATCTCGCGCCGATCATCAGCATCAAGGTCGTCGCCGGCATCGATGAAGCGATCGCGCATATCAACCGCTACGGTTCGCACCACACCGATGCCATCCTGACGACGAATCACGTGGCGGCGATGCGTTTCCTGCGCGAAGTCGATTCGGCCAGCGTGATGGTCAATGCCAGCACGCGTTTTGCCGACGGCTTCGAATACGGCCTCGGCGCCGAGATCGGCATCTCCACCGACAAGCTGCACGCGCGCGGCCCGGTCGGGCTGGAGGGGCTGACATCGTTGAAGTGGGTGGTGCTCGGCCAGGGTGAAGTGCGCCGGTGAACGCAGCGTGAGCGCCGCGCAGATCGTCACGCTGCTCGCCGCGGCGGTGCTCGTGTTCTGGATGGTCGGTGCCTACAACCGGCTCGTGCGCCTGCGCAACGCGATTGGTGCGGCGTGGGCGCAGCATGACGCGCAACTCCAGCGCCGAGCGGCGGGCTTGCCGGCCCTGCTGGCGAGCCTGCGCGTGCCGCTGGCTGCCGAACAATCGGCGCTGGACGCGGTGGCCGCGGCGCAGCAGCATGCTGCTGCGGCGGCCGATCGTTTACGCGCGGCGCCGGTCAACGCGCCGGCGGCGTCAGCGCTGCTGTTGGCGATGGCCAAGCTCGACTCCGGCCTGGCCCGGCTGCTGGCGCTGCTCGACCAGCACCCGGCGCTGCGCGCGCGGCCCGAGGTATCGGCCAGCCTGCGCGAGCTGCACGACGTCGACCTGCGCCTGGCATTCGCGCGCCAGATGTTCAACGATGCCGCGCAGGCCTACGACAGCGCCGCGCGCCAATGGCCAACCCGGCTGCTGGCGCGGCTGTACAGCTTTGGCGCGGCAGGGCGGCTGTAGACGGGCGCGGGCGCGGCGTCAGTGCCGTCAGGAACTCAGGCCTGCCCCATCACCGATGCGGTGGCCACCAGTTCGTCAAACAGCGCCATCGAGACCGCTCCAGAAACAGCAAACGGATCGAGCGCACCGCACTCTGAATATTTGAGCAGCAGCGACGGATTCAGCCGCGCCATATTCACCTGGCCCATCGACCAGCCGGCAAAACGCCGCTCGCCGATCTCCTGGTAGCTGAGCAGTTGCACGTCGGTGTGGCGGCTGTCGGCAGTGATCCGGTTGTAGAGCGTGTTCACCGCGCCGCGTCCGCCTTCGAGCACCTGCAAAAAGATGCCGGCCGAAAAACACAACACGCCGGTGACGCCGTTTTGCGGGTTGTGCAGCTTGCTCTGGCGCAGGATATTGACCAGCTCTTCCTGGTCGACCGCGCCTTGCGCGCGGCTGGCATACATCAGTCTGACTAACACTTCATCCACCTTTGTGTTTGGGCAGCAGCGACAAAAATTCGCGCCGCAGGTTGGGGTCTTTCAAGAAGGCGCCGCGCATCACGCTGTTGACCATCGCCGAGGCGTTGTCTTTGACGCCGCGCCAGTGCATGCAGAAATGGTCGGCCTCCATCACGATCGCCAGGCCGTCGGGTTTGACACGCTCCTGCAGCTCGTTGGCGAGCATCGTCACGGCTTCTTCCTGGATCTGCGGCCGGCTCATGATCCAGTCGCAGATGCGGCTGTATTTCGACAGCCCTATGAGGTTGGAATGTTCGTTCGGCATGAGCCCGATCCAGACCCGGCCGATGATCGGGCAGAGGTGGTGCGAGCAGGCGCTGCGCACCGTGATCGGGCCGACGATGAGCAGCTCGTTCAGGCGCTCGGCGTTGGGGAACTCGGTCACCGACGGCATCGGGCGGAAGCGCCCCGCAAAAACCTCGTCGATATACATCTTGGCCACGCGCTTGGCAGTGTCCTGGGTGTTGTGATCGCCCTCGATATCGATGACCAGCGACTTCAACATTTCTTCGACCTTGCCGCGCACTTCGGCCTTCAACTCTTCGAGCTCGCCATCGCGGACAAACGCGGCGATATTGTCGTTGGCGTGATAACGGCGGTCGGCGGTGACCAGCCGGTAGCGGATGCGCTGCGATACCGGCAGGCCGGCGAGCTCTTCTTCACTGCGAAAAATGCGCGCCGGGGCGTTGGCGCTGCTCGGTTTGGCGGGTGCTGACATGCGGGGCGATCCTTCTGGCCGGGACGGGCCGGCGGTGCTTGCGGTGCTTGCGGTGCTTGCGGTGCTTGCGGTGCCTATCTTGCCTGCAGTGCGCGCGATGCGTCGGGACCTGGCGGCGAAGACCTGCCGCCCGGGTCGGCGCCAGGGCTCGTCTAGACTGCCCGGCTTGCAAACAGTGTATGCCGCCCACCCGTCGTCGCCCCCGCTGGCACGCCTGCTCGATCTGACTGCCGACGCGGTGGCCGCAGTCCAGGCCGGGCGCTCGTTGACCGAGGTGTTGGCCAAGGTCAGCGCCGATGCCCGCCCGGCGGTGCAAGCCTTAAGCTTCCACGTCCTGCGCTGGCTCGGCAGCGCGCAGGCGGTGCGTGTCGCGCTGGCCCCCAAGCCACCGCCGCCGCGGGTCGATGCGCTGCTCACGACGGCGCTGGCGCTGCTGTGGCCGGTGCCGGCGCCGGCCGGAGCAGCGCCACCACCACCACCTTACGCCGACCACACCCTGGTCGACCAGGCTGTGAGCGCGGCGCGTGCACGCACGCC
>JANOKR010000469.1:0-1712 GCA_031419315.1 Betaproteobacteria bacterium | reverse complement strand
GGCCAACGTCGGCCTGGGCCAGATGGTGCTCAACGCGTCTAACTTCCTGCGCACCGATATTGTGATCATGGGCATCATCGTGATCGGTGTCGTGGCCTATGTGTTCGACCTCTTCATGCGTTGGGTCGAACGCAGATTGGTGCCCTGGAAGGGGCGCATGTGATGCCGCTTTGCAAGCGACACCGCCACCCGTGATGAAGCGATCGGAGTTCCGTTTTTTCGACGCCCTGCGTGTGCGCTGGGCCGAAGTCGACATGCAGAAGATTGTCTTCAACGGGCACTATCTGATGTATGTCGACACCGCAATTGCCGGCTACTGGCGGGCGATGGCGATGCCCTACGCCGAGACCATGGCAGCCCTCGGTGGCGACCTCTACGTGCGCAAGGCGACGCTCGAATACCTGGGGTCGGCGCAGTACGACGATGTGCTTGACGTCGGCATCCGCTGTGCCCGCATCGGCAATTCGTCGATGAATTTTGTCGCCGCGGTTTTCCGCGGTGAGGCGGCCCTGGTCAGCGCCGAACTGGTCTACGTTTATGCCGACCCGGCATCGCAGACGTCCAGGCCGGTGCCCGCGCGGCTGCGCGAGGTGCTGCAGGGCTTTGAAGACGGTGAGACCATGTTCGAGGTGACCGTCGGCAGTTGGGCCGCGCTGGGTGAAGCCGCGCATCCGGTGCGCAAGGCGGTCTTCATCGACGAGCAGAAGATCCCGGCCGAGCTGGAGTGGGACAGCGCCGACAACATCGCGCTGCATGCGGTGGCGCGCAACCGCTTCGGGCTGGCGCTGGGCGCCGGGCGGATGGTGCTGCTGCAGCCGGGCGTGGCCAAGATCGGCCGCATGGCGGTGCTGCGCAGTGCTCGCGGCAGTGGCATCGGACGTGCGCTGCTCGAAGCGCTGGCCAGCAACGCGCGCGAAGGGGGTTGCCACGAACTCGTATTGCACGCGCAACGCAGCGTCGAAGCCTTTTACACCCGTGCTGGATTTGCACCGCGCGGCGCCGGCTTCGAAGAAGCCGGCATCCCGCATATCGAGATGGTCCGCGTGCCCTGAGGTCGCCCGTGAGCGTCAACGCTGCCAGGCAGCGACCTCAGCGCTCAAAACGCTGCGTCGCTGCGTCGCTGCGCTCAAGCCAGCGGCTCGAAATACTCGATGTGCCGCCCGCCCACCAGACAAGTTAGCAGCGCGACCGCGGCGCGGGTGTCGATCTGCGCCGCGTACGCGTCGTCTATGCCGATGTTGTCGACGGCATAGACCTCCATCATCGTCACCAGACCGGCAGTGTCTGCGCCGGGCCGGCGCAAGACTTCACAACGCAGCGCGGGCTGCTCGGCGCGCAGCGCCGTGTGCAGGGACTGCATTGCGGTTACAGCGGCGTCGACGTCAGCCGCCGCAACGCGGTAGTAGACATAGAGGCGGCGCAATGCGGTCAGCCGCTCAGGCCTCGGTGGGGATCGGATAGGGCAGGGTGCGCAGGCTCAAAAGCGGGCCATCGGCGCTGCGCAAATGCAGCGGTGCCGAGGTCGACGCGATCTTGGCTTCGACGAGCAGGCTGCTTCGACCGGCATTGCCAGGCAACGGTGCGACCAGCGCCACCATGCCCGCAGGCTGCTCGGCATCGTCAGCAGAAAATACCTCGTCGCCGGCGCTCGCGGCGGTGTCGGATTCGAAGTTGAAGAGCCGGCGTTTGAGGGTGCCGCGGTACTGGCTGCG
>JANOKR010000468.1:0-2285 GCA_031419315.1 Betaproteobacteria bacterium | reverse complement strand
CGCGCGAAAGCCATATTGCCCAAGCGCCCAGGGGGCATGTTCGCGGCTCGATCCGCAGCCAAAATTCTGCCGCGCCAGCAACACCGATGCACCCTTGTAGCGTGCCTGGTTGAGCACGAAGTCGGGGTTCGGCCGTCGGGTTGCCGGGTCTTGCCCAGGCTCGCCGCTGTCGAGATAACGCCAGGCGTCAAACAGGTTCGGGCCAAAGCCCGAGCGCTGGATCGATTTCAGAAACTGCTTCGGGATGATCGCGTCGGTATCGACATTGTCGCGGTCCATCGGGGCGACCAGCCCCTTGTGGATGGTGAAGGCGTCCATTGGCGCGGCCTACTTCTTCTTCGCCGCGTCTTCGACGACACCGCCGGCCTTCTTGACATCCTTGCCGATGCCTTCGATGGTGTTGCAGCCCACCACGAGCGCCAGCATCCCGCACAAAGCGATCAGTTTTTTCATGGTCCGTCCTTCGTAAATCTCAAGTGGTGCTTCAAGCGATGCTTCAAGTGATTCGTCGCACGTCGACAAAATGCCCTTCCAGCGCCGCCGCGGCAGCCATCGCCGGGCTGACCAGATGGGTGCGACCGCCGGCGCCCTGGCGGCCTTCAAAATTGCGGTTGCTCGTGGAAGCGCAGCGCTCGCCTGGCTCCAGCCGGTCGGCGTTCATGGCCAGGCACATCGAGCAGCCGGGCTCGCGCCACTCGAACCCTGCCGCCTTGAAAACTTCATGCAGGCCCTCGGCTTCGGCCTGCGCCTTGACCAGCCCCGAACCGGGCACGACCATCGCCAGTTTGACGTTGCCGGCCACGCGCTTGCCGATGCGGCGCACCACCGCGGCGGCTTCACGCAAGTCTTCAATCCGGCTGTTGGTGCACGAGCCGATGAACACCTTGTCGACAAAGATGTCGGCGATCGGCTTGTTCGGCGTCAGGCCCATATAGGCCAGCGCACGCTCGATCGCGTCGCGTTTGCTGGGGTCTTTTTCCTTCTCGGGGTCGGGCACGCGGTCTTCGATCGACAGCACCATCTCTGGCGACGTGCCCCAGGTGACTTGCGGGCGCAGCTGCGATGCGTCGATTTCGACCACGGTGTCGAACTTCGCGCCCGCGTCGGACTGCAGGCCGCGCCACATCGCGACGGCGATATCCCACTCGACGCCGCTCGGCGCAAAGGGCCGGCCCTTGACATAGTCGATGGTCTTTTCGTCGACTGCCACCAGCCCGGCCCGTGCACCGGCTTCGATGGCCATATTGCAGACCGTCATGCGCCCTTCCATCGACAGCGCGCGGATCGCCGCGCCGGCGAACTCGATCGTGTGCCCGGTGCCGCCCGCGGTGCCGATGCGACCGATGATTGCGAGCACGATGTCCTTGGCGGTGCAGCCGCGCGGCAACACGCCGTCGACCTTGACGAGCAGGTTCTTGGCCTTGCGCGCCAGCAGGGTCTGGGTGGCCATCACATGTTCGACCTCGCTGGTGCCGATGCCATGCGCGAGTGCGCCGAATGCGCCGTGGGTCGACGTGTGCGAATCGCCGCAGACGACGGTCATGCCCGGCAGCGTGGCGCCCTGCTCCGGCCCGATGACATGCACGATGCCCTGGCGCTTGTCGAGGAAGGGAAAATACGCCGCGGCACCGAACGCCTTGATATTCACATCGAGCGTGGTCACCTGCTGGCGGCTGGTGGCATCGGTAATGCCGTCGTAGCCGCGCTCCCATCCTTTCGTGGGCGTGTTGTGGTCGGCGGTGGCGACGATCGAACTCGTGCGCCAGACTTGGCGCCCGGCCAGTCGCAGGCCCTCAAATGCCTGCGGGCTGGTGACCTCGTGCACCAGATGGCGGTCGATATACAGCACCGTGGTGCCGTCGTCTTCGGTGTGGACGACATGGTCGTCCCAGAGTTTGTCGTAGAGCGTGCGGGCGGTCATGCGGGTGTGCGCCTTGTTGCGTCAAGCTGCGGTTGGGCAATGGTCGGTGCCAGGCCGCCATTGTCGGCGAGATCGGCAGCCGACCTCGGGCGCAGCCGGCGCGGCCGCCACCTTGCCGGCTCAAGCCGCGGGATAGGCCGCCGCCTTCATCGCGTCGGCCAACGCGGTGTAGGCCACGCGCCAGGCCTCGCGCAGCTCGACCGAAGCGCTGTCCTGGCCAGACCCGACACCCAGGGTCTGCATCAAGGCCTCGCCGACCAGGTCGTAGTGCTCGGGCCGCACGCCCCAGTCGAGATGCCGCACCGCGAGCTGCTGCACCGGTGGCAACAGCGGCTCCAAGTGGTCGAGGTTGGCGACGACGACA
>JANOKR010000467.1:0-2241 GCA_031419315.1 Betaproteobacteria bacterium | reverse complement strand
TCTCGACCATTCCCGGCACCACCTGTTTGGTGACGTTGAACATGCTGTTCAGGTTGGTGTCGATGACCGCCTTCCAGTCGTCGGGCGACATCTTCAGGAACATGCGGTCGCGGGTGATGCCGGCGTTGTTGACGAGGACCTCGATCGGCCCATGTTCGGCCACCGCTTTGCTGAACGCAGCGACGGTCGAGTCCCAATCGGCGACATTGCCGACCGAGGCGTGAAAGCTGTAGCCCAGCGCCGTTTGTTCGTCGAGCCACTTCTGCCAGTCGCGGCTCGGGCCGCAGCCGGCGATGACGGTAAAACCTTCCTTGTGCAGACGCTGGCTCATCGCGGTGCCGATGCCGCCCATGCCGCCGGTCACGTACGCTACTTTTTTGCTCATCTTGCTCTCCTTGTTTGGGATGCGTGACTTTAGCGCTCGACGGTCAGGGCGACACCCATGCCACCCCCAATACACAGGCTGGCAATTCCCTTCTTCGCATCGCGGCGGACCATCTCATGCAGCAGGGTCACCAGGATGCGGCAACCCGACGCGCCAATCGGGTGGCCGATCGCAATCGCGCCGCCGTTGACGTTGACGCGGCTGGTATCCCAGCCCATTTCCCGGTGCACCGCGCAGGCTTGCGCTGCAAAGGCTTCGTTGATTTCGAGCAGGTCCAGGTCGGTCGGTTTCCAACCCGCACGCTCGAGCGCCTTGCGGGCTGCCGGCACCGGGCCCATGCCCATGAACGCCGGGTCCAGGCCGGCCGAGGCATAACTCTTGATGCGCGCCAGCGGCGTCAGGTTCAACTGGTCGGCGCGCTTGGCGCTCATCACGACGACAGCCGCGGCGCCGTCGTTCAGGCCCGACGCGTTGCCTGCCGTCACGCTGCCGGCCTTGTCGAATGCCGGACGCAGGCCAGCCAGCGCTTCGGCATTGGTCTTGCGGTTGATGTACTCGTCGGCCGCAAAAACGATCGGATCGCCCTTTTTCTGCGCGATGCTGAACGGCACGATCTCGTCCTTGAAGCGGCCTGCGTCTTGCGCCGCGGCCGCCTTCTGCTGCGAGGCCAGCGCCAGCGCGTCTTGTTCTTCGCGGCTGATGCCGTGTTTTTTGGCCACGTTTTCTGCCGTGATGCCCATGTGGTACTGGTTGTAGACGTCCCACAGGCCGTCGGTGATCATGGTGTCGATCATTCTCCAGTCGCCCATCCGCTGGCCGTCGCGCGAGCCCTGCAAGACATGCGGGCTCATGCTCATGCTTTCCTGGCCACCGGCGATGACGATCTCGCTGTCGCCGTCGCGGATCGCCTGCGCGGCGAGCATCACCGCCTTCAGGCCAGAGCCGCAGACCTTGTTGATGGTCATTGCCGGCACCAGGTGAGGCAGGCCGGCCTTGATCACCGCCTGGCGCGCCGGGTTCTGGCCGACACCGGCGGCGAGCACCTGGCCGAGGATGACCTCGCCAATCTGGTCGCCACTCAGACGCGCGCGTTCGAGCAGGCTCTTGATGACCGCTGCACCCAGTTCGCTGGCGGGGGTCTTGGCGAGCGTGCCGCCAAACTTGCCGACCCCGGTGCGGGCGGCGGCGACAATGACGATGTCGGACATATAGAACTCTCCGTGGTCGATGAGGTGAAAAGTTAGCGCTGCAGTCTTGGATGCAAATTCAGGCCGAGGCCTTGGCCTTGACGTAGCGGCCCGGTGCCGGCTCGATGGCCTTGAAATCGCGGCTGCCGTAGGCCTTGGGCGCAGCGATCTGCTTGCCGCCGTGCGGCGCCAGCCAGGCCGACCAGTCGGTCCACCAGCTGCCGGGGTGTTCGGTGGCACTGCCCAGCCAATCGTCGGCCGACGCCGGCGAGCCTGCGTTGGTCCAGTAGCAGCGTTTTTTGGCGGCCGGCGGGTTGATCACGCCGGCGATATGGCCCGACGCGCCGAGCACAAACCGGCGTTGGCCCTTGAGCAGTGGCATCGAGCGATAAGCCGCGGCCCAGGGCACGATATGGTCTTCGCGCGAGCCGTAGACATAGACTGGCGCCTTGATCGCACCAAGGTCGACCTTCTCGCCGCAGACCGTCAGCGCGCCGGGTTTTTTGAGTTCGTTCTGCAGGTACATATGGCGCAGGTACCAGCAGTACATCGGGCCCGGCAGGTTGGTCGAGTCGCCGTTCCAGTAGAGCAGGTCAAACGGCGGCGGGCTCTCGCCCTTGAGGTAGTTGCCGACGACATAGTTCCAGACCAGATCGTTCGGGCGCAGGA
>JANOKR010000466.1:0-1543 GCA_031419315.1 Betaproteobacteria bacterium | reverse complement strand
CGCGCCGATCTCCTGCGGGTTCAGGCCGGCGAGCACTTCGTCCAGGAGCAGCAGCTTCGGGCCGGTGGCCAGCGCGCGCGCCAGTTCCAGCCGCTTGCGGCCGGCCACCGTCAATTCGCCGGCGGGCTGGTCGAGCAGCGCCGCCAGGCCGACACGCTGCGCCACGACGTCCGCAGCGGCGAGCGCCGCCCGCCGGCCGGGCAGATGCAGGTGCGCGCCGACGGCGATGTTCTCGCGCACCGTCTGCGCCGCGAACGGCTGCACGATCTGGAAGGTGCGGGTCATGCCGTCGCGGGCATTGAGGTGCGGCGCGCGACCGGTGATATCGCGGCCGGCAAAGATGACGCGGCCGGCATCGGGCTTGAGAAAACCCGACGCACACGCAAACAGCGTCGTCTTGCCGGCGCCGTTGGGGCCAATGAGCGCGCTCAAGCGGCCGGGCAGCACATCGAAGCTCACGTCCTGCACCGCGCGCAGGCCGCCAAAAGCGATCGACAGGCCGGACACACGCAGCAGCGGCTCAGTCATGGCCGCGTCCCCGTCCCGGCCCACGCCCACGCCACACATCCCGCACGCTGCGACCGACCCCCGACAGCCCACGCGGCACGAACATCACGATCAACACCAGCACCGCGCCGTAGATGACCATGTTCAAGCCCGGCAAGTTGCCAAACAAGTTGCGCGTGACCTCAGCCAGCAGATGCAACACCACCGCGCCGAGCAGCGGCCCCCACAGCGTGCCGATGCCACCGACAATGGCCGCCACCAGCGCTTCGACCGAACTCGCCGGGCCAAAAGCGATCGCCGGGTCGATGTACTGGAAGACCTGGACATAAAACGCGCCACCCGCGCCCATGAAACCGCCGGAGATGACGATCGCGCCGAGCTTGACGCGAAACGGATCAACCCCGATCGCCCGCGCCGCATCTTCGTTGTCGCGCACCGCCTGCAGTTGCGCACCAAACCGCGAGTGCCGCAGCCAGGTGGTAACGAGCAGCGCGGCAGTGACAAACCCGAGCATCAGCGCGACATAACCCTTGCGCGAAGCAAACTGCATATTGGCCACCGACTCTTGCAACGGCACCATCAGCCCGACGCCGCCGCCAGTGAATCCGGCCGACACCGCGAGGATGCGGAAGACCTCGGCAAAGGCCAGCGTCACGAGCGCGAAATACGATCCCTTCAAACCGTAGCGGAAAGTGAGTGCGCCGACGAACAGGCCGATCAGCGCTGCCGCCATCACCGCCAGCGCGATGGCCAGCCAGGGGTTCAGCGAGTACGTGATCTGCGCAATCGCCTGGACATACGCGCCAGTGCCGAAGAACAACGCGTGGCCGAATGAAAACTGGCCGCCGTAACCGCCGAGGATGTTCCACGACTGCGCCAGCAGCGTCGCATACAGGGCCATCATGATGAACGTTAGCCAGACGCCGGATTCGGTGGCGGCGGTGATCAATGCGACCACCGCCGCGAACGCCGCAATGGCGAACAAGTCCTTCATTGCGCGTTGGCCGCGTCGGCGTGGGCGGCCCCGTGCGCTTCC
>JANOKR010000465.1:0-5857 GCA_031419315.1 Betaproteobacteria bacterium | reverse complement strand
GCCAGCACCAGGCGCAGGTCGGCATCGGTTTCGGTCAGGAAGATATTGACCTGCGCTTCGGCGCCGACATCGCCGCTGCCCACGGCCGAGCCGCGGCGCGAGTCGATCTCGAATTCATTGCCGGCGCTGCCGATCGACGCGCTGGCACCATTGGCGTCGAGGTCGATCGACTTCGCCAGCACATTCGCCGCGGCGTCGTTCAGCGCATCGACGATCGAGCCGCCGGTGGTGCGCAGCGAAGCGTCGCCGATGGTTTCGACGCTGTGCACCGGCATGTCGCCGATGACCTCGTCGAGGAAGATGCCGACGGTGCTGTCTGCCGTGGTGTCGTAGGCACGCAGCACGCCGGTGCTGGCACCGGCCACGAGGTCGGTGTTGATCTCGAGGAAGTTGCTCGCCGCGCCGATGCCGCCGAGCGGGCTGTCGCCGTCGTTGCCGTTGGGCGCCGCCGCGGTGCCGGGCGGGTAGACGAGGCCGGTGCCGGCGACGAGTGTGATGTTCTCGCCAGAGACATCGGCCTCGGCGCCGCCGTTAGTGTCGTCATTGCGTGCGTCGACGATCGCCACCGGCGAATACAGCAGCACGTCGTTGGCGTTCGAGCGGATCCGCTCGACGCGCAGGTCGCCGGTTTTCTCGGCCAGCGTGATGGCGCCGGTGGTCAGCACATCGATGTCGCCGAGCGCCTGAATCTCGGTGATGCCCAGCACGTGGATCACCGTATCGGCGGGCAGCGGGTTGGCAGCCGCGACGACGATGTCGTCGCCGGCGGTCAGGCCGGCCAGCTTGCGGTCGCCCGCGCCGTCGAGGTTGCGGAAGTCGTAGACGCTGGTGCGCGCGGTTTCGGTGCCACCAAAAGCGGCGAGGTTCTTGCTCGGCGTGCCGGCGCCATCGGGCCGGAAGAAGGTCTTGATATTCACGTCCTTCGACGTCGACGGCGGCGGGATCGTATTTTCGTTCAGCGTCGTGACACGCACGCCGCTCGAGGCGCCAGCGCCGGTTTCCTGCACCGACGCCTGCAAGAGCACGTCGACGGTGCCGCCGGCCGTGAGGGTGTCGATGGTGGCGGTGAACTCGGCCACCGCGGGCTCGTCGCGCAGGTGCGACTTGATATCGAGGTAGATGTCCTCGCCGGCCGAACCCACCGCATGCTGCGCCGCGGTGAGGGTATGCAAGTCGGTGTCGGCCGAAGTGCCCGGGTCGAGCGCCACCACTGTGAGGATGTTGCCGACCCGCGTGGCGAGTTGGATGCTGGCGCCGCTGGCCGAGCGGATCACGGTGTAGTAGTTGCCGTCGGTCAGCCCGCCGATCACGGCGCCGTTGCTTTCGTACCTGACAAGCTGGCCGCTGAACAACGATGCGCTGCCCAGGAATACCGCGTCGGCGAAGTTGGACACGTCGCTGCTGCGGAAGGTGGTGGTCGGCAGCGCGTCATCGCTGTAGATCATGTCCACATTGACACGCGTGCCGGCGCTGCCGATGTTCTCGCCGGCGGCATTGGCCTGGATGTCGAGGATCGCCGTCGTGACGAGCGAAACGCGCCCGGTGGTGGCCGTGAGCTCGCCGACGCCGCGGTCGCGTGCGGCGAGGATCGAGCCGCCGCTGTTGCGGATGACGGTGGCGCCGATCGGGTTGTTGATGCTGCCGTTGAGGATGATGTCCGACGACGCGAGGTTCAGGATCTGCACCAGCGTCGGCGCCACCGTGCGGTCGACCGAGAAGGTCAGCGGCACGTTCGGGCCATTCAGGTCGACGAGCGGGTTCTGCGTGGTGTTCACCACGTCGATATTGTTGATCTTCAGCGGCCGGTTCCAGGCGTTGGTGATCAGCACCTGGCGGAAGGTGTCGCTGAAGGTCCAGTGGCCACCATCGCCGTCGATATTGAGCGTGGCGGTGCCGGCGTAGGTGCCGGTGTCGACACTGTTGTCGAAGTAAGCCTGGCCGGGATCGTCGTTGCCGATATCGTTGACGAAGATTTCGGTTTCAGTGGTCGCAATCGTGCCCGTGATCTGCGCGTTCGACGCCGCGGTGTCGATGCTGGCGTTGATGGCCTTGACGATCTTGCCGGTATCGTCGATGACGATCTCGGCGATCTCGAGCTCGGGGCTCTGGCCCGAGAAGATCATCACGTTGGCGTTCCAGTCGATGCTGCGGTTCTGGATGTTGTTGATCGAGCCATTCACGCCGCCAGCCGCCAGCGCGCGCCGGCTGTAGTCGCCGTTGGCGCTGATGCGGTCGATCTGGTTCGTCGTATTGACGTACAGCGCCAGGTGGTCCAGCGTGCTGGCGTCGCCCGTCGGGTGGCCGAGCTTGGTGTTCGCCGCATTGCGCGGGCCGGCGGTGATCAGCGCCCGCGCTGCGAGCGGATTGGTGCGCGGGTCGGCGATCACGCTTGACGTCAGCGTGGTGTTGTTGTTGCGGTTCGATTCCAGGTAGCCGAACAGGCCGATCACCTCGGCATACGAATAGGCAAAGGTATCGATGCCCTTGAAGGTGGCCTCGATGTCCACGCCGTCGTAGCCGGTGATGCTGGCGCCGCTGCCGATGGTGACCGTATTGGTGGCCGCGACCGTCAGGTTGGAGTTGTTGATCGACACCCCCACGAAGCCTGCGCCCCAGCCCTTGGCCTCGGTGTACAGCGTCATGTCGGCGGTGGTGGCGCGCAGGCTTGTCGAGTTGGCCGTCAGTACGGTGTTGGTGCCGACGTCGACAAGGCTGCTGCCGGTGAGCGTGTAGTTCGTCGTGCCATAACCACCGCCGCCAAAGCCGCGGCCGTCGGCCGAAGACCGGGTCGACGATTGGGCGTCGCCGACGGTGGACACGTCGACATGCCCGGCCGAAACGATCTTGGCACCACTGCGCAGCGTGGCCGTGGTGTTGTAGACCGCGGTCGAGTTCATGTTGGCGCGCACGTCGGCGGCAAAGCCGCCGGAATCGGCACGTGCGTTGCCGTCAGTGACGTGCAGCGACTTGGCCTGCACGCTCACGTCGCCGCCGGCACCGATGATGCTGCTGCCGCCGACGAAGGCAGCGGTCGTGCTCGTCTGTGCGGTGGTCGCGTTGGCCCTGCCGATGCCTATAAAGCCGCCCGAGCCGTTGGCCACCGTGGCACGTGCGTTGGTCGTCGAATCGGCGAGTACCGAGACCTTGCCCTGCACCGTGCTCGGGCTCGCGAGCGGGGTGGTCGTCAGCGATGCCGATGCGATGTAGGCGGTGACCGTGGCGGTGGCGGTCGAGGTCGACGAGTTCGCCGCACTGCCGTAAAAGATGCCCTTGCCGGAGCCGGTGGCACCCGCCGTGGACACGGCGTCACCAGGCGGCGGCTTCAGCGTCGCCAGCGAAACGCCGCCCGGGCCGACGATGCGCTGCGTGGTGCCGTCGACGGCACCAGTCACGTCGATGCGGAACTGGTGCGTGCTGGTGCCCAGCGGCGCCGTCAGATCGACACTTTCGCGCGCGAAGTTGTGCACCGTGCTGCCGGTGAGGCCGGCTGTGCCGAGGATCTTGGCAGCGCCGCCGAAGTCGGCCACCTGGTAGCTGGTGGCCGTGCGGCCGACGATGTAGTAGGTCTGCCCGTCGGTCAGGTTGGAGAATTTCTGGTCGCCCGGGCGCACCAGGCTGTGCGTGGCGGTGCTCAGGCGGTTGACCGGGTCGATCAGGATCGCGCGGTCGCCGTCAACCGTCTTGACCACGGTTTCGGCAGTCGCAAAATCGCCCGCGACTTCGAGCGTATTGCCGCCGGGGCCGCTGATGCCCAGCACCGTGCGCGCTACGTTGTTGCTGCCCGCGTCGCCGGCGCCGGCCGCGCCCGACACGCTGACCACATCACCGACGCGGAAGCCCCGCGCCGCCCAGTCGGTGCCGATGATCTTGGCGTTTGCCGGCGTGGCGCCACCGACCAACTTGACAAACTGCAGGGTCGCCGTGGTGGTGGGCTTGAGCTGCAGCGCATAGGCGTCGATGACCGACGCCTTGTAGTTGGTGCCGTTGACCAGACCGCTGATCGGGCTGCCGCCAGTGACGCCGTAGACGAGCAGGTTGCCGCTGGCAAAGCCGTGGCCGGCGTCGTCGAAGAAATAGATGTTCTCGGCAGCGGCGGCAGGCACCACGGTGGTCGCCGCTGTCGGCGAGGTCGTGACGGTGACATCGACCTGGCTCGCGAGGAAGGTCTTCAGCGGCGGTGCGTGGTAGGTGACGGCATCGCCGTTGGCGAAGCTGTTCGTCGCATTGATGGTGCTGCCATCAACGGCCACCTGGCTAACGGTGGGTGAGTTGGTCGTCGCATTGGCGGCGACCAACTGGATCGTGTAGGGGTCGAGCACCCGCACCGTGTAGGTCTGGTTTGCCGTCAGGCCGCCCACCAGCGCGGCGCTGCCGGGTTTGTAGGCGACCTGGTCGCCATTGCGCAGGTTGTGCTGGGTGGCGAAGGTGATCGACTCGCGCGACGCGCTGACGTCGGCGCCGGCAAAAGCGGCGCCGAGCGCCAGGGTATTGGTGCCGACGTTGATGACGCTGTACTGGCGCTGCTTGACGTTGCTGCCGACCGTCGTCAGCGGGTCGACGTAGGTTTCCTGCAGGCCGCCGATGATGAGGTTGCCGGCGCGCTGGTACTCGATCACGTCGCCGGTGTCGAGGTTGTGGTTGGTTATGGCCAAGGTCTCCGCACCGGTGTCGGACGCGGTAATCAGGTAGGTCGGCAACGTCGCCGCGGTCAGGGGTTTGACGGTGGCATCGACGGCCACCGAGCCGGCCTGCACTTGCGAGCCGGTGCCGATATAGGCCAGCGCCGTCGGCGTGACGGTCGCGGTGGAGACGGACGCACCGATGCCCACGCCGCCGAACGAGCCGCCGGTGGTGGTGGCGTCGGCCTCTGGGCTGCCCGTGGCCTTGACGACGATGGCGCCGGAGACGTCGATCACCGCGCCGCCGCGGCGGCCGTCGGCATCGACATTCGGGCCGCCGATGTGCGCGTCGAGATTCGGCGCGACGGTGGCGGTCGACGAATTGGTGGCTTCGGCGAACAAGCCGCCGGACACCGCCTTGGAAAGCGCATTCGCGTTTTGTGCGCTGATGGCGCTGACCTCCAGCCCCGCGGCGCCACGGCCGGTGGTGCTGGTGACCGAGCCTTCCATGCGCGAATGCACCGTGCCGCCGGCGGTGGCAAAGGACTTGCTCTTGCCCACGCCGACCAGACCGCCGGCCTGGCCCGCGGCAATGCTGTCGGCTCTGGATGTGCCGTTGGCAGTGGCCACGATATTGTTCTTGGCGGTGAGCTTCGCGCCGCTGGCGACAAAGGTGTCGACATGCGGCGTATCGGTGGACGTGGCGGTGGCACCGCTCGATGCAATCAGGCCACCCGAGGCAGCGAACGACGTTGCCTTGGCGCCGCTGCCGTTGATCACCTTGCCCGAGGCGTCGGCGTTGTAGACGGCACTCAGGCTGATGCCCTTGTCGCGCGAGACGATGTTGCCGCCGCTGATCGAGCTTCTGATCCCCGGTGTGCCGGCAACCAGCGGCGCGATCGTCGCGGTGGCCGTGGTCTCGCCGACCGCGACGCCGAGGCCGATCGCGTCCGAGCCGCCCGAGGCCAGCGCGGTGGCGCTGCCGGCCGCTGTCGAGGCGACCGAAATGTCGCCGCCGGCAGAGGCCAGCCGCGTATCGGCATAGCCGCCGAGGCGGCTGACCACGGTCGGCTTGACCGCGGCCGTGGCCTTGGTCACGGCGGCCGAGATGGCGATTAAACCGACCGACGTGGCATGGCCGGTGGACGTGGCCGATGCGGTCGAGGTGGAGATGGCGTCGATGCGCACGTCGCCGGCGACGTTGAGCTCGACCGGATCAGCGTAGGCTTGGGTCGAGG
>JANOKR010000464.1:0-4012 GCA_031419315.1 Betaproteobacteria bacterium | reverse complement strand
CCGCTGGCAAACTTGGGGTGCGCCAGCAGCGCGGCCTGGAACGGGATGTTGCTCGAAATGCCGCGGATCACAAACGCGTTGAGCGCCTCGCGCATCTTGCTGATCGCGTCGGCGCGGTCGCGCCCATGCACGATGAGCTTGGCGATCATCGAGTCGTAGAACATCGGGATCTCGCCACCTTCGTAGACGCCGGTGTCGACACGGACACCGCCCTCAACGGTGCCGTAGGCGCCGTCCTTCTGATTCCCGGGCATCGGCAGCGCCGCTTCCATCGTCGCCGTGGGCGGCAAGTAACGCACCAGGCGGCCGGTGGACGGCAGGAAATTCCTGAACGGATCTTCGGCATTGATGCGGCATTCGATCGCCCAGCCGTTGCGCGGAATCTGCGCCTGCGTGAACGGCAGCTTTTCGCCAGCGGCGACACGGATCATTTGCTCGACCAAGTCGATGCCGGTGATGCACTCGGTCACCGGATGCTCGACCTGCAGCCGCGTGTTCATTTCGAGGAAATAAAAACTCTGGTCGCGGCCGACGACAAACTCCACCGTGCCAGCGCTCTGGTAGCTAACGGCCTGGGCCAGCGCCACCGCCTGCGCGCCCATCGCTTGCCGGGTTTCATCAGAGATAAAGGGCGACGGCGCTTCTTCGATCACCTTCTGGTGTCGGCGCTGGATCGAACATTCGCGCTCGTGCAGGTAGACGGTATTGCCGTGCGCATCGCCGAGCACCTGGATTTCGATATGGCGCGGCTCTTCGACAAACTTTTCGATGAAGACGCGGTCGTCGCCAAAGCTGTTGCGGGCTTCGTTTCGGCAGGCGCCAAAACCGTCAAACGCCTGGCCGTCGTCGAAGGCCACCCGCAGGCCCTTGCCGCCGCCGCCGGCACTGGCTTTGATCATCACCGGGTAGCCGATGTCGCGTGCGATCTGCACCGCGCGCTCTGGCGTTTCGATCGCCTCGTTCCAGCCGGGAATGGTGTTGACGCCGGCTGCAATGGCGAGTTTTTTCGACGCGATCTTGTCGCCCATCGCGGCGATGCTGTGGTGCTTGGGGCCGATGAAGATCAGCCCCTCTTCTTCGACGCGGCGCGCGAAGTCGGCGTTCTCCGACAAGAAGCCATAACCGGGGTGGATCGCCTGCGCGCCGGTCTGTTTTGCAGCAGCGATGATCTTGTCGCCGAGCAGATAACTCTCGCGGCTGGGTGCGGCGCCGATGTGCACCGCTTCGTCGGCGAGGCCGACATGGCGCGCGTCCTTGTCGGCGTCGGAATAGACAGCCACGGTCTGGATGCCCATCCGGCGTGCGGTCTTGATGACCCTGCAGGCGATCTCGCCGCGGTTGGCAATCAGTATCTTGCTAAACATGCGCAACCTCCGCGTGGAACTCGCCTGCCTGCGCTTCGCGCAGCATGCAATTTGGCTCCGCCGCAACGGCTTGGCGGCCGCTGTCTCCGCGGTTGGCTATCAGAAGTTTATTGAACACGCTTCGTCTCCGCAGGGAACTGGCTTGCGTGCGCTTCGCGCACCGGGCAATCTGGCGTGGGCGCGGCAGCCCGGCCGGCGCTCGTCGCCGATCTGGGCAATCTGGTCGTGGATGGCCGCCATTCAGGGCACCAGGGTCATCGCGGCCGACTTCACGGCGCCGGCATCGAAGGTCACGGTGGTCGCACACCCTGCCGCCGCCGACAGGCGCTCGATCAAGGCGTCGGCAAAGTCGGCACCATCGGTGCTGTAGCGCTTGAGCGCCTGGGTGACCAGGTCGGCGCGGTCGAGCACCAACTCCTTGCTGCGCAAGAGGGTGGCCAGCACCGTGGCCACCTGCGTTCGGTCCAGGCTGTAGCTGCCCGACAGCACCCAGACCAGTTCCACCAGCACCACGACGGGCACGAAGCCGGGCTCATCGGGCTCGAGCGATTCGATCAGCCTGGTGGCTCTGGCGGACTGGCGCGGGTCGTCCTGCATCAGGTAGCGGACCAGCACATTGGTGTCCAGGCCCGTCACTTGGCGCGCCCGCCAGTGATGCCGCTAATGCCTGCCTGCGCCCCGCGCTCGGCAATCGCGCGGTTCATCTCGTCGATCGACACCGTGCGCGTGGCCTTGCCGAACATGCCCTTCAGTTCACGCACCGAGCGCGTGGCCGCGACGAGTTCAAAGCGACCGGGCTCGATCTGAACGAACTCCACGCGGTCGCCGGTCTGCACATTCAATGCGCGGCGAACATCGGCCGGAATGGTGATCTGGCCCTTGCTGGTGAGAGTGGCTGTTGACATGGGTGGATCCTTGACTGTGCCTTACCCGATTGTAAGGAGCTTCCCGGACGGCGTGCGCGGCGCCGGTAGGGGGTTCTAGAGCGGGATGTTGCCGTGCTTGCGCCACGGGTTTTCGAGCTTCTTGTCTTTCAACATCGCCAGCGAGCGGCAGATGCGTTTGCGCGTTTCGTGCGGCTGGATGACGTCGTCGATGAAGCCGCGTGCGCCAGCAACAAAGGGGTTGGCAAAACGCGCCTTGTATTCGGCCTCGCGGGTGGCCACCTTGGCCGGGTCGCCCTTGTCTTCGCGGAAGATGATCTCGACTGCGCCCTTCGCACCCATCACCGCAATCTCGGCGTTGGGCCAGGCGAAATTGACATCGCCGCGCAGGTGTTTGCTGCTCATCACGTCGTAGGCGCCACCGTAGGCCTTGCGCGTGATCACGGTGACCTTGGGCACGGTGCATTCGGCATAGGCGTAAAGCAGCTTGGCGCCGTGTTTGATGATGCCGGCGAACTCCTGCGCGGTGCCGGGCATGAAGCCGGGCACATCGACCAGCGTCACCACCGGGATGCCGAAGGCATCACAAAAGCGCACGAAGCGTGCCGCCTTGATGCTGCTTTTGATATCCAGGCAGCCCGCCAGCACCTGCGGATTGTTGGCCACGATGCCGACCGAGCGGCCTTCCATGCGCGCCATGCCGATGACGATATTTTTGGCGTGCTCGGGTTGCAGTTCGAAGAAGTCGCCGTCGTCGACCACCTTCAGGATCAGCTCCTTGATGTCGTAGGGCTGGTTCGGGTTCTCCGGCACCAGGGTGTCGAGCGACATGTCCAGGCGCTCTGCCGGGTCGCCGCTGGGCCGGTGCGGCACGCCGCTGCGGTTGTTCAGCGGCAGGTAGTTAAAAAACCGGCGCAGCATCAACAGCGCCTCGACATCGTTTTCAAACGCCAGGTCGGCGACGCCGCTGCGGCTGGTGTGCGTCGTCGCACCACCGAGTTCTTCGGCCGTCACTTCTTCATGCGTCACCGTCTTCACCACCTCGGGCCCGGTGACGAACATGTACGAGCTGTCCTTGACCATGAAGATGAAGTCGGTCATCGCCGGTGAGTACACCGCGCCACCCGCGCAGGGGCCCATGATCATGCTGATCTGCGGGATCACGCCGCTGGCCATCACATTGCGCTGGAAGACCTCGGCATAACCGCCGAGTGAAGCAACCCCTTCCTGGATCCGCGCGCCGCCGCTGTCGTTGAGGCCGACGACTGGCGCACCGACCTTCATCGCCTGGTCCATGACCTTGCAGATCTTCTCGGCATGGGCTTCTGACAACGCGCCGCCGAAGACCGTGAAGTCCTGGCTGTAGACGAAGACCAGGCGGCCATTGATCATGCCGTAGCCGGTGACAACACCGTCGCCCGGCACCCGCTGCTCGGCCATGCCGAAATCGGTGCAGCGGTGTTCGACAAACATGTCCCACTCTTCGAAGCTGCCTTCGTCGAGCAGCAGCTCGAGCCGCTCGCGCGCCGTGAGTTTGCCCTTGCGGTGCTGCGCCTCGATGCGTTTGGCGCCGCCGCCCAGGCGCGCCGCGGCGCGTTTGTTTTCGAGCTGTTCGATGATCTCGTGCATGGGGGGGTTTTCTCCTCGTCTGGTCTTGTCTGGTGCGGCGATTCAATGCATCAGGTCGAGCAGCCGGCGCGCCGCCACCGACGCCGCCAGGCGGCCGGCTCGAACCTCGTCGCTGATCGCCGGCAGCGCCGCAGC
>JANOKR010000463.1:0-5334 GCA_031419315.1 Betaproteobacteria bacterium | reverse complement strand
CAGGCCGCGTTGATCGAGATGCCGGCCGACCTGGAGCCGCTGCGCGCGGTGCCGGTGCAGCCCGATGACGCCGCGCTGGCCGCGCTGGCCGGCGCGCTGCGTGGCAAACGCCGGCCGCTGCTGTGGTTGGGTGGTGGTGCACGGGGTGCTGGCGCTGCGGTGAAACGTTTGATGGCTCTGGGCTTCGGTGTCGTCACGAGCACGCAGGGCCGCGGCACCGTGCCTGAAACACATCCGATGTCACTCGGCGCCTACAACCTGCAGCCCCCGGTCGAAGCCCTTTATGCGACCTGCGATGCGATGCTGGTCGTCGGCTCGCGCCTGCGTGGCAACGAGACCTTGAAGTACCAGCTCAAGTTGCCGCAGGCGTTGATGCGCATCGATGCTGACGCCAGCGCCAACGGCCGCTGCTACACCACGCCGCACTTTGTCTGCGGTGATGCGGCGCTGACCTTGACTGCGCTCGCCGACCGCCTCGAAGCCGATGGCAGCCTGGCCATCGACCCCGCCTTTGCCGGCGACCTGCGCCGCGCGCACAACCAGGCAGTGGCCGCGCTGCGTGACGGCCTGGGGCCCTATGCCGCGCTGGTCGACGCCGTGCAGGCCGCCGCGGGTGATCATTTCAACTGGGTGCGTGATGTCACCGTATCAAACAGCACCTGGGGCAACCGCGAGCTGCGCCTGCAAGACCCGCGCGCCGGCGTGCATGCGCTGGGTGGTGGCATCGGCCTCGGCCTGGCGATGGCCGTCGGCGCCGCGGTCGGCGCGGCGGCTTATGGCACCGGCAAAAAGACGATCCTGCTCGCCGGTGACGGCGGCTTCATCTTGAATCTCGGTGAGCTCGCCTGCGCGGTGCAGGAAAAAGCCGACTTCACCGTGGTGCTGATGAACGACCGCAGTTATGGCGTGATCAAAAATATCCAGGACGCGCAATACGGCGGCCGGCGGGTCTACGCCGATCTGCACACCCCCGACTACGCGCTGCTGGCGCAGTCACTCAAGTTCGAACACCGGCGATTGCAAAAGCTCACTGACGCGCCGGCACTGCTTGACGACCTTGGCGCACGGCCGGGCCCGAAGATGCTCGAGATCGACATGTTGTCGGTGGGCACTTTCAAGACCGCTTTTGCCGGCCCGCCGGTGAAGGCTTGAACGGCGTGAACATGCAACGCCTGGCCCTCGTCGGCTGCGGCGCCATCGCCAGCGCGGTGATGGAGTTGCTGCGCAGCGATGCCCGCGTCAGCGTGACGCAGGTCATCGTGCATGGTGACGGTATCGAAGAAGCGCGCCTGGTCTGCGCCCGGGTTGCCCCTGCCGCGCGGGTGCTGCAGGCGCTCGATCTCGATGGCGCGCAACGCCCCGACCTGATCGCCGAATGTGCCGGCCACGCGGCGCTCGAAGAACATGTGCTGCCGGCGCTCAAAGCCGGCGTGCCGGCAGTCGTCGCTTCGATCGGCGCGCTGCACGATGCGCAGGCCTACCAGCGCTTGAGCGACGCAGCGACCGAAGGGCAGACCCGGGTGCTGTTGGTCTCCGGCGCGGTCGGCGGCATCGATGCGCTGGCGGCAGCGCAACTCGGTGGCCTGGACAGCGTCGAGTACATCGGCCGCAAGCCGCCGCTGAGCTGGCGCGGCACACCCGCCGAAGACCTTTGTGATCTCGACCATCTGCAAGAGCCGGTGGTCATCTTCCAGGGCAGCGCCCGCGAAGCCGCGCGCCTGTTCCCGAAAAATGCCAACGTCGCGGCCACCGTATCGCTCGCCGGACTGGGCATGGACCAGACCCGCGCGACGCTGATCGCCGACCCCTTTGCGCTGCGCAATATCCACCGCGTGGTCGCCAGCGGCGCTTTCGGCCGATTGGACCTGACGCTGGAAAACGAGCCGCTCGCGGCGAACCCCAAAACCTCGGCGCTCACGGTCTACAGCATCGTGCGCGCGATTCACAACGCCGCTGGCCCGATTTCGCTATGAGCGACCTTATGAGCGACCTTATGAGCGACCATCCTACCGACCCCTTGCAAGACCAGTTGCCGCTCCGTGATTTACCCATCTGCGTTGGCGGCGAATGGCGGCGTGGCCGTGGCCATGCCTACATCAGCCTGTACCCGGCCGACGGCAGCGTCACCGCCGAGCTGCATGCGGCGAGTGCGGAAGACGCGGCAGAGGCGGTGATTGCCGCACACGACGCCTTCAAGCGCAGCGATTGGGCAACACGCAAACCGCACCAACGGGCGAGCGTGTTGTTCCGCGTCGCCGAAGGCATCCGCGCGCGGCGCGAAGAACTCGCCCAATGGCAGCGCCGCGACAACGGCAAGCCGATCAACGAAACCCGTGCGCTGGTGGACAGCGCTGCAAACACCTTCCAGTTTTTCGCCGCTGCCTGCGAGACCTTTGAAGACCAGTTGACGCCCCAGCGCGGCGATCAACTGACGATGAGCGTGCACGAGCCGATGGGTGTCATCGCGGCGATCACGCCGTGGAATTCGCCGATCGCGAGTGAGGCGCAAAAGATGGCCCCGGCGCTGGCCGCAGGCAACGCAGTTGTCGTCAAGCCGGCCGAGATCACGCCGCTGATGGCGCTCGAGCTGGCGCGCATCTGCGACCAAGCCGGCGTGCCGCGTGGCATCGTCAGCGTGCTGCCCGGCAAGGGCTCGGTGGTCGGTGATGTGCTCGTCAAACATCCGCTGGTGCGGCGCGTGTCGTTCACCGGCGGCACGACTACCGGGCGCCAGATCGCGCATGTCGCGGCCGACAAGATGATGCCGGTGTCGCTGGAGCTGGGTGGCAAGTCGCCGACGATGGTCTTCGACGACTGCGATGTCGAACATGCCGTGGCGGGGGTGCTCTACGGCATCTTCAGCTCGTCCGGCGAGTCGTGCATCGCGGGCTCGCGGCTGTTTGTTCAGCGCCGGATGCTCGCCGAGTTTGTTGAAAAACTTGTCGAAGGCGCCCAGGCACTGCGCGTGGGCGACCCGGTCTCTGAGCGCACCCAGATGGGCCCGCTGGTCAGCTTGGCGCACCGCGAATCGGTCGAGCGCTATGTCGCTCGCGGCCTGGCCGATGGCGGCCGGCTTTTGACCGGCGGCCACCGGCCCAGCGGCGAAGGCCGTGAGCAGGGTTGTTATTACCTGCCGACGATCATCGACGGCCTGCACAACAAACAGTCGATCTGCCAGGAAGAGATCTTCGGCCCGGTGCTGGTGGTGCTGCCCTTCGACGATGAAGACGATCTCATCGCGATGGCCAACGACAGCGTCTACGCGTTGGCCGCCGGCATCTGGAGCCGCGACTACAAACGCGCCTGGCGCATCGGCCGCGCGGTGCAGGCCGGCACGGTGTGGATCAACACCTACAAGCAGTTTTCGGTCTCGACGCCTTTTGGCGGCTGGCGCGACAGCGGCATCGGCCGCGAAAAGGGCCGCCTCGGGATTGCCGAGTACATGGAACAGAAAAGTTTTTACTGGGGCATGAATCCGGACCCGCTGCCCTGGTCCCGTTGAAGCGTCCGCTGAATCCGCTGAATTCAATCCATCCGTGCAACCCAAGGAACCCACCATGAATTTCACCCGTCGCCAAGCGATCTCTGTTGTTGCCGCCGCCTCGGCGGTATGGGCTGCCGGCCCGGCGCTGGCGCAGGCCTGGCCGGCCAAGCCGATCACCATCGTCGTATCGTATCCGGCCGGTGGTGATACCGATGCGGTGGCCCGCATCTATGCCGAAAAGCTGACCGCGCGGCTGGGCCAGCAGGTGCTGGTCGACAACCGGCCGGGCGCCAGCGGCATCATCGGCAACTCGTCGGTGGCCAAGGCCGCGGCCGATGGCTATACGCTGCTCTTCACACCGAGCACTTTTCCGATTGCGCAGCATGTGCTCAAGGCCGGCCCGGCGACGGCGCACGATGTCATCAACGACTTCACGCCCATCATCAAGACCGGCAACATCCCGCTGCTGATCGTGGCCTCGTCGGGCATCGGCGTGAAGGATATGAAGCAGATCATTGCCGACGCCAAGGGCGGCAAGGCCACGACCTACGGCAGCCCGGGTGCCGGCTCGCCGATGCACATTGCCGCCGAGATGCTGAACAAGGATGCCGGCACCAAGATGACCCATGTGCCATACCGCGGTGTCGCGCCGGTGGTCAACGACGCACTCGGCGGCCATGTCACGGTTGGCTGGGTCACGCCGGGCGCGGTCGGCCAGCATGTCGCCGCTGGCAAGCTGCTGCCGCTGGCGGTGGCCGAGCGCCAGCGCACCAAGCTGATGCCGAATGTGCCGACGCTGATCGAGCTTGGCTACAAGGATCTGGATGTCAGCGCCTGGATGGGCCTGCTCGGCCCGAAGGGCCTGCCAGCCGATATCACGCGCACGCTGAACGGCCATTTCAACGAGATCCTGAAGATGCCCGACGTGCTGACCAAGATGGCCGCACTCGGCATCGAGCCGATCGGCGGCGATGGTGCGGTGCTGGCGCGCCAGATCGCCGGCGACCATGACCGCTTTGGCAAGCTCGTCAAAGAGTTTGGCATCAAGGCTGATTGAGCGAATCTCACTTCGACGTCTTCACCGGGCCAGCCGCCATGACCATCCTCGGCATCGACGAGATCACCTACGGCGCGAGCGATCTCGCGACCTGCCGGCGCTTTTTTGCCGACTGGGGTTTGCAGCTGCAGGGCGACGACGGCCGGCGTTTGCAATACCAGACACTCAACGGCGGTCGTGTCATCGTCGCCGACCCTGCCCAGGTGGCGCTGCCGGCGGCGATCGAAGACGGGCCGACGTTGCGCGAAGTGGTCTGGGGTGTCGCTGACGCAGCAAGCCTGGCGGACGTGCGCGACAAGCTTGCGGCGCAGCCCGGGTATGTGGAAAGCGATGTGGAAAGCGATGCCGACGGCGTTGTCGACGGCAATCAACGCATCGGCTGCACCGACCCCAACGGCCTCGCGGTGCGCTTCCAGGTAAGCATCAAGCAGCCGCTTGATCTGCGTGGCTCGCCGAGCAATACCTGGGGTGCGAGGGTGCGCGTCGACCAGCCCAGCCCGGTGTACGACCGTGCGACGCCGATCGAAGTCGGCCATGTTGTCTTCTTCGTCAACGATCTCGCCGCGACCGAAGCCTTCTATACGACGCTGGGTTTTGTGACCTCAGACCGCTATCCTGGCCGCGGTGCTTTCATGCGCTGCAACGTCGAAGGTGGCCACCACGACCTGTTCTTGCTGCGCACACCCGATGGCAAACGCGGCCTCAACCATGTCGCTTTCACGGTGCGTGATATCCACGAGGTGTTTGGCGGCGGCCTGCACTTCAGCCGCTGCGGCTGGCAGACCCAGCTCGG
>JANOKR010000462.1:0-1651 GCA_031419315.1 Betaproteobacteria bacterium | reverse complement strand
ATCGCGCCGTTGGCGCATTTAAGCTGGATCGACATGTCCATCGCGATGCCCAGGGCCGGGTGGACGGGCCCCTGCACCGCGTTCGCCTGCACGACGGGTGAGCGTGCCTGGTAGGCAAAGAGGTCCACCGTGTGCGCCGCGTGGTGCCACAGCAGGTGATCGGTCCAGCTGCGCGCCTGGCCGAGCGCGTTGATATTCGTGCGCCTGAAAAAGTAGGTTTGCACATCCATCTGCTGGATATTGAATTCGCCGGCAACGATGCGCTGGCGCACCCACTGGTGGCTGGGGTTGAAGCGGCGTGTATGGCCGCACATCGCGATCAGGCCGCTGCCTTGTTGCGCCGCCTGCGCCGCCTGCGCCGCCTGCACCGCCTGGGCATCGGCCCAGGAATCAGCGAGCGGAATCTCGACCTGCACATGTTTGCCGGCCTTCAGGCAGGCGATCGTTTGCGCCGCGTGCAACTGAGTCGGTGTGCACAGGATGACGGCGTCAACCGCCTTCAGCGCCAGGCTGTCGGCGAGGTCGGTGGTGACATGGCCGATGCCGTATTTGTCAGCCACGGCCTGGGTTTTTTCAAGCTCGCGGCTGACCAGCGAGATCACTTCGACGCCATCGATCAGCTTGATTGCATCGAGGTGTTTGATGCCAAATGCACCGGCACCGGCGAGCGCAACTCTGATCGTCATGGGTTCTCCAGGATGAGATGGCCAACCGCCGTATTCGACGCCGGCACATGGTAGAAGCGGTGGCGCAATTTGGGCGGACGGTCGCTCATCGCACCCCGCGCGATGAACCACATCACGAGCTCGATGCCTTCGCTGCCGGCCTCGCGCACATAGTCGATATGCGGCGTCGCGGCGAGCTGCTCGGGGTCGGCGATCAGGCCGTCCAAAAACTTGTTGTCGAAGTCCTTGTTGATGAGCCCGGCGCGTGGCCCTTGCAACTGGTGGCTCATGCCGCCTGTGCCCCAGATCTGCACATTCAAAGGCTCGTCGTAACTCTCAACGGCCTTGCGGATCGCGCGCCCGAGGTTGAAGCAGCGCCGGCCCGATGGCACCGGGTACTGCACGACATTCACCGCAAACGGGATCACCGGGCAGGGCCAAGCTTCGGGTTGGCCGCACATCAACGACAGCGGCACCGTCAGGCCATGGTCGACGTCCATCTTGTTGACGATGGTGAGGTCGAAGTCGTCCTGGATCACGCTCTGCGCGATATGCGACGCCAGCTCCGGGTGGCCGATGACCTTGGGCACCGGCCGCGGGCCCCAGCCTTCGTCGGCGACCGCGTACTCGGCCGCGGTGCCGATCGCAAAGGTCGGGATCATTTCCAGGCTGAACGCGGTGGCATGGTCGTTAAAGACCAGAAAGATGACGTCGGGCGGGTTGTCGCGCAGCCATTGTTTGGAAAACTCGTACCCCTTGAAAACCGGTTGCCAATAAGGCTCGTGGGTCTTGCCGAGGTCGAGCGCGGCGCCGATGGCCGGCACATGGCTGGTGTAAACCGATGCGGTGATGCGGGCCATCTCAGTACCGCCCGGCCGGTCCGAAGGTACTGAGCGCCCCCTCGGGGGGCTGCGAACGATGTGAGGGTGGGGGTGTCATTTCAGTACCGCCCGGCCGGTCCGAAGGTACTGAGCGCCCCCTCGGGG
>JANOKR010000461.1:0-34646 GCA_031419315.1 Betaproteobacteria bacterium | reverse complement strand
CAAGATCTTCGACTGGTTCGAGGGTGATTTCAAAGCCGGGCACAAGGGCTTCTCGAAGGTCGAGGATGTGTTTGCGAAGTACGCAACCCAGCTCAGCGACAAGCCCGAAGAGCAGGCGCAGTTGCGTGCCAAGACCCTGGCCGTGACGCACCTCGACTACGACTGGTCGCTCAACGTCGTTGGCCGGTGAGGCTTGCGGCAACTCTGCTTGCCGGCGCGCTGACGCTCGGTTCATCAGCGATGTCGGCAGCGGTATCAGCGCCAGCATCGGCGCAGTCCTTGCTGGCCCCGCTGAGTGACTTGCAGCGCTGGCTGCCGGCGCCGCTGCCCAAGCAGACCCTGCCGCCGACCCGCTTCACGGTGGTCGACGTCGACGGCGCCGCGGCGTTGCGCATCGAGTCGAGCGCGAGTTACGGCAACCTCGTGCATCAGGCCGACGGTGCCGCGGCGACCGCCCAAACGCTGCAGTGGCGCTGGAGGCTGGACACCGCGATCGACGGCGCTGACTTGCAGCGCAAGGCCAGCGACGATGCGGCATTGAAGGTCTGCGTGCTCTTCGAGATGCCGATCGACCGGGTGCCCTTTGTCGAGCGCCAGCTCTTGCGCATGGCGCGCGCTGCGACAAGTCAGGCGCTGCCGGCGGCGACCCTTTGTTATGTCTGGGCGCCGCTGCTCAAGCCCGACACCTTGCTGCCGAATGCACACACCAAGCGCATGCGCTGGCTGGTCTTGCAAGGCGCTGGCGCGCCACTGGCCACGTGGCGCAGCGAGCGGCGCGACGTGCACGCCGACTTCTTGCGCGTGTTTGGTGACGAAGCGGCGCAGGTGCCACCGATCGCTGCGGTGCTGGTCGGCGCCGATGCCGACAACACTGGCGGCTTCGGGCTGGGTCATATCGCTGCGCTGGAGCTGCACGCACGATGAAGCGTGTCGTGCTGCTCGGCGGTGGGCATGCCCATGTGCATGTGCTGCGTGCGTTGGCGGCCACACCGCTGGCCGGTGCGCAGGTGCAACTGGTCACGCCCTTCAGGCGCCAGATGTATTCGGGCATGGTGCCGGGTCTGATCGCCGGGCATTACAGCGCCGATGATTGTGCGATCCCGCTGCCACCGCTGGCGCAGGCGGCGAAGGTCGAGTTCATTGACGGCGCCGCTGCCGGCCTGGATGCCGGCCGGCGCTGGCTCACGTTGGCCGACGGGCGCCGGCTCGACTACGACGTGCTGTCAGTCGATACCGGCGCGACGATGCCACGCGACCTCATCCCCGGCGCGCGTGAGCATGGGCTGTTCGTGCGCCCGATCGAACACTTTGTGCAGCTGTTTGGCGGCGTGTTGGCGTTGGCCGCGAAGCGCCCGCTTGACATCGTCGTGATCGGCGGTGGCGCCGCCGGCTTCGAGCTCGCGCTGGCGGTGTCGCACCGGCTTGGGCGCGCTGGTGTGGGTAGTCGTGCCGAAGTTGATGGCGACGGCGACGGCGACGGCGACGGCGACGGCGACGGCGATGTGTCGCGCATCGCGCTCGTGCTCGGTGGTGCAGCACTGCTGCCGGGATATCCACAGGCGGTTGTCGACCGCGCGCTGCGGGTCCTCAGGCAACACCGCATCACCTTGTTGCCGGTGCTGTGCACCGGCATCGATGGCGGCCATGTGCATCTGGACAACGGCGCGCGGCTGGCCTGCGACGTGCCGCTGATCGCGGTCGGCACCGGCGCGCCGGGCTGGCTGGTGGGCAGCGGCTTGCAGCTCGACGCGGCGGGCTTCATCAACACCGGCACGACGCTGCAGAGCCTGTCACACCCGAATGTCTTTGCCGCGGGTGATGTCGCTTCGCGGCCCGATGCGCCACATGCCCGCAGCGGTGTTTATGCGGTGCGCGCCGGGCCGCCGCTGGCCGAGAACCTGCGGCGCCTGGTGGGTGCTGGCGAACTGCTCACGCATGAGCCAGGTCCACGCACCTTGAACCTGCTGTCCTGCGGCGGCCGGCGCGCGATCATGAGCTGGGGCCGCTGGTCTGCCGAAGGGCGCTGGGTCTGGTGGTGGAAGGATCACATCGACGCCAAGTTTGTGCGCCGCTACACCTTGAAGGCAGACGAGCCCTAAAGCGAAGGCGAAGGCGAAGGCGAAGGCGAAGGCGCGCGCGGGGCGATCTCGCGATAAAAAACCGTCGTCGCACACAGGCCGCCCTGCGGCCACAGCGCAAAACCCGGGATCACGCCAGCGCGCTGCCAGCCGAGTTGCGCATAGAGCCGCTCGGCATCACCGCCGGTGACGGTGTCGAGCACGAGCAGGGTCTTGCCACAGTCGGCGGCCAGGCTTTCGGCAGCACACATCAGCGCGGCTCCCAGGCCTTGCCGGCGCGCGCGGCGGTGCACCAGCATCTTGGCAAGGTCGGCGCGGTGTGGCTGGTTCTCCGGCTGGTCGATGACCAACTGCACGGTGCCGACGATGCCCTGTGCATCCTCAGCGACGAGCAGCACGCGTTCGCCAGCGGCAACCCCTTGCGCGACACGCTGCCAGAAGGCCAGCGCACGCTCGCGTGTCAGCGGCAGCATGAAGCTCACCGAGGCGCCCCCTTCGACGCAGTTGACCAATACATCGGCGAGCTGCTCGATCTGCAAGTCGTCGATGGCGTGCAGACGGCGCAGCGTCCAGGCGGGTGCGGATGCGGATGGGGCGGGTGGCAGGTTGTCGCGCGTGTCGTGCTGATGCGTCGTGCTGCGTGGTGCGTCGTGGCGCTTCATCGTTTGCTCGGCCGGAAGGTGATCGTCAACGTCGACGGCACGCGGCCGTCGGTATCGCGGGGCAGGGTGCCGGTGCGGTCGATGGCCTTGAGGACCGCGTCGTCCCATTCCTTGTTGCCACTCGGCGTGACGATGCGCCGGCCCATGATGCTGCCGTTGGGCGCGCTGCGGACTTCGACTTCGGCCGCCGGGTTGCCGGTGAAACTTTCGGTGAAGACGATATTCGGGAAGATCGCGTTGACGAGCTTGCCGGTGTAGCTTGCTGATGGTGCGGCGTCAGTGCTTGCGGTGCCGCGGGTGCTGCCCGGCGCGCTGGCGATCTGGCCCATCATGCGGCGCAGGTTTTCTTCGCGTTGCTTGGCGACACGGGTATCTTCGGCGGCGAGCTCGGCGGCCTCGCGCGCGCTGCGTGCATCGGCCTGGGTTTTTTCGGCTTTTTCGCGGGCGAGCTTTTCGAGTGCGGCTTTCTCTGCCTTCTCGGCTTTTTCGTCCTTGGCGATTTTCTCTTTTTTCGCCTTTTCGATCGCGATCTGCGCATCGGGCAGGGCCGGCGCCGGGGGCGCCGGGGCGGCCTTTTCGATCGGTTTGGGCGGCATCGACAGCGACCGCGGCGGTGGCGCTGTTTCGGGCTCGACGGCCCTCGGCGCGGCAACCTGCGGCACCGCGGCCCACAACTCGGCCGAGACAATTTCCGCCGGTGGCAGGCGCCAGTTGACGCCGAAGCTCAGCGCGGTGATCAGCCCGACATGCACCAGCGCGGCCAGCGCCGCGCCCGGCGCCATGCCGCCTGCCGAGCGCGGGTGCAGCGCGTCATAAGCGCCGATCGTTGCTGCCGCTGCGGTCACAGGTTAGCCGCCTTGCCGCACCGACAGCCCAACCCGTTTGATGCCGGCCTTTTGCAGACCGTCCATCACCCGCACGACGGTTTCGTACTTCACCTGGCGGTCGGCGCTGATGACCACCGGCACCTCGGCGTTGCCGGCCTGCGCTGCACGCACCCGCGCCGCGAGCTGGCCGATGCCAAGCGCCAGCGGCTCGCCCTGGTCGACGCGGATGCGCAGTCTGTCGTCGATGCCGACGATGACCTCGACCACGCTGGCCGCGCGCTGCTGGGCGCGGCCGACCGTGGGCAGGTCAACGACGCCGGTGGTGATCAGCGGCGCGGTAACCATGAAGATGATCAGCAGCACAAGCATGACGTCGATGAACGGCACCATGTTGATTTCGTTCATCGCGCGCCGATGTCGCGCGCCGCCGCGGCTGGAGACGGCGGGCATCAGGATTTGCCTTGCACGATCGTCGTCGCACCGGCCTGGGTGCTGCCGACGTTGCGCTGCAGGATGTTGGTGAACTCTTCGATGAAGGTCTCGAGCTGGATCGCGATGCGGTCGATGTCACGCGCAAAGCGGTTGTAGGCGATGACCGCGGGGATCGCCGCGAAGAGGCCGATCGCGGTCGCGACCAGGGCCTCGGCGATGCCCGGCGCGACGCTGGCCAGCGTCACCTGCTGCAGCGACGACAGGCCGACAAAGGCATGCATGATTCCCCAAACCGTGCCAAACAGGCCGACATAGGGGCTGACCGAGCCGACCGATGCCAAAAAACTCAGGTTGCTTTCGATCACATCCAACTCGCGCTGGTAACTCGCGCGCATCGCGCGCCGCGCGCCGTCGAGCTGGGCGCTGGCATCGAGGCGGCGCTCGCGCAGTTTCAGAAATTCGCGCATGCCGCTGGCAAAGATGCGCTCGATCGGCGCGGTGTTGTCCTTCGCGCCGGCGGCCTGGTTCATCTCGGTCAGGCTGCGGCCCGACCAGAATTCTTTTTCGAACTCGTCGTTGCCGCTGCGCACCCGCCGCAGGCCGAAGATCTTGCCGAAGATGACGGTCCAGCTTGCCAGCGAGACGAAGACGAGCCCGGCCATCACGAGCTGGACCACAAAACCCGCCTGGATGACGAGGGTGATGATCGAAAGATCCTGGTTCATGCAAGCCTTGCCATCAAGTAGTCGGGGATGCGCCGCGGGCGAAAGGTTTTTTCGTCGACACAGCCGATGCGGATATCGCCCTCGGCCAGCAGCGTGCCGTCGCGCAGCGCCTGCTGCACAAAGACCATCGACGCCGCACCCCACGATTGCAGCACGACGCTGATCTCGAGCTGGTCGTCCAGCCGCGCCGGCGCCAGGTAGCGCACGTTGGTGCGGCTGACGATGAAAATCGCGCCGGTGCGATCGCGCAAGCCCTGTTGTTCGACACCGAGCGCACGCAGCCACTCGGTGCGCGCCCGTTCAAAAAACTTCAGGTAGTTGGCGTAGAAAACGACGCCGCCAGCGTCGGTGTCTTCCCAGTAGACCCGGATCGGATAGTGCTGTGGCGCGGGCATGGGCGCGCGCGGCGGTGCGGGGGCAGCGGTCGGGTTGGGCAGCATCGGCCGGGCCGATTATCCGGAAATCTTTGCTGGCTCCGGGTTACCGCAGATTGCAGCCGACAGCCGCGGGGAGCGGTGGGCAGACGCGTTGGCGCAACGGCTGCGCCGCCCGCTACGGCAGCGCGCGTTTGGCCACCGGACCCCACTGCGGATGGCCGGTTTCAGACCGGCTCAGCACGAAGCTCCCATCAACTGCACGCGCGGCACGAAACGACGCCTCGCATTCGGCCTCGCGCGCGCTGGTGCAGGCGATGAAAGCCAGCAGCTTGTGCGCCGTGGCGCGGTCGCGCCCGCTGGCCAGCCCGCCGTCGAGCGCGCGCTTGAGTGCGCCTTCGGCAGCCGGGTATTGGCCATCGTCGTAAGCACGAATGCCTTCGACCAAGGCCCGCTCGGCGGGGCGCTCCATCAGTTCAGCCAGGCCCGATGGTGCCGGCGCGGTGGCGCGGTGCGGCTGCGTCGTCACGCAGCCGGCGAGCAGCGCTGCAGCGGCAGCTGCCAGCAGCAAGGTCGAGGCCCACAAGCGGTGGTGCTGGTTCATGATCCGAAGCGGTGGCGCACGACCGCGGGTTTGTCGGCGTGCACGTCGACCGTTGCCGAGTAGGGCGGGAAGTCGGCGTTGCGGATGGTGATCGTGTGGCTGCCTTCGCTCAAGCTCAGGCGGGTCAGCGGTGGCGTGGTGCCCGCAGGGGCGCCGTCGACCTCGACATGGCCCCAGGGCGTGACGGCGATCTGCACGCTGCCGGTGACCGGTGCTGCAGGCGACTGCGCCGGTGCAACGGCCGCGGCGGCAGCCGGCTTGGCCCGCGCCGATGCCGGTGTTTTGTTGGTCGACGTTGGAGTGCGCGCAGCCGGGTTGGTCTTGTCGCCCACAGGCGCGGCGGCGGTGAGCGTGGCCGTACCGACGCTGACTGTCGTTGCCACGGCGGCCGCACCATCGGCGGGTGCCAGCGCGCTGGGCGAAGCGGGTTGTGCGATCGCTGGCGAAGTCGCCGTCAAAACGGGCGTTGGCGTGGCTGCGCTTGCCGAGCTTCGGGCCGGGTCTGCCGGCGGCGCGATGCGCAGGCCCCAGGCCAGGGTTGCCGCAGCGGCGAGGCCCACGGCGGCCGCGACAGCCCAGCGTGCGGTGGGTGTTTTGGCGGCACCACGTCGGCGCTCGACAAAACCCAAGGTCGGCAGCGTGTTGCCTTCCCAGACGCGCAACTGTTGCGCGAGGTCGGCCGCCGTCGCCGGCCGCTGCGCCGGGTCTCGCGACATCACCGAGGCGATGAGCGCCGACAGCCCGGCGGGCACGTCGGGACGCAGCTCGTGCACCGGCGGCGGCGAGCTTTCGAGCACCGCGGTGTGGATCGCGTCCAGCGAGTCGCCGGGGAAAGCCTTGCGGCCACTGAGCAGTTCGTACAGCACCAGGCCGAGCGCGTAGATATCGGTGCGCGCGTCGATGGTGCCGCTCCGCAGTTGCTCGGGTGCGATGTAGTGCGGCGAGCCGGCCATCGGCGCATCGGTTGCGGCTGCAGCCGGCACGCCCGACGCGGTGGCCACGCGTGCGATGCCGAAGTCCAGCACCTTGGGCCGGTTCTTGCGCGTCAGGAAAATGTTGCCCGGCTTGACGTCGCAGTGGATGACGCCACGCGCATGCGCGTAGGCCAGCGCTTCGGCGACCCGGCGCACGGTCTGTGCCGCGACAGCCGGGGCCGGGCGCCAGCCTTCGGCAATCGCCTGCCGCAGGTCGCGACCGGCGAGGCGTTCCATCGCGATGTACACGCCGTGTGCTGACAAGCCGGCGTCGTAAACGGTGACGATATTCGGGTGCGCCAGATTCGCCGCGGCGCGGGCTTCGTTGAGCAGGAGCCGGTCGAGCGCGATGCGCGACGGCATGTCGAGGTCGAACTGCAGGGTCTTCACCGCGACGGTGCGCGACAGCAGCGGATCCCAGGCTTCGTAGACGCGCCCGAGGCCGCCTTCCCCAAGCAGGCTTTTCAGCGCATAACGACCGATATGCGACAGCGTCGGTTGTTCGGCCACGCTGGCGACGTCATGGCCGCCGTCGGCGGGCGCGTCCAGCGTTGGATCGAAGTCTGAGCCGAGGTCGGAGTCGGCGTGTCGTGCCGGCGGCAGGCTGTCGCCCGCGCCCGCGCCGGCACCCACGCCCGGCAAGCTGTCAGGCGGCAGCGTCTGCACGGTCTTGGCGAAGTCTTGTTCGCCAGGCCGCAGTTGTTTGAAGGCATTCGATCCCACAAGTGCAGGCTACCGGGGCGGCACGCCCTGCATGCTGCAAAAAGCGTGGCATCCGACCGCTGGTTAACGGCTTGTAACGCCTGATCGTGATCCGCTGTGGTGGATGACACGTTCGATCCGCGAGAGGGCTTCGTCGATCTGCGCCATCGAGTTTGCAAACGACAGCCGCAGGTAGCGCTCAGCGGCCAGCGGCCCGAAGTCGCGCCCGGGTGTCAGCGTGACATGGGCGCGGTGCATCAAGTCGAAACAAAAGTCCCAGCTGCTGGTGGCATGGGCACTGCAATCGGCCCAGGCGTAAAACGCGCCGTCGGGTGGCACCGGGACTGCCAGGCCGAGGCGCTCAAGGCCCGGCACGACGCGGTCGCGGCGGCGCTGAAATTCGCCCCGACGCTGTTCGTAGGCTGCGATCGACGCCGGCTCGAAGCAGGCCAGCGCGGCTTGTTGCGCGACGCTGCTGGCGCAGATGTAGAGGTTCTGCGCGAGTTTTTCGACCGGCGCCACCAAAGCCGGCGGCAGCACCGCCCAGCCCAGGCGCCAACCGGTCATCGCAAAATATTTCGAGAAGCTGTTGATCGAGATGACATCGTCGCCGTACTCGAGCGCGCTGCGGCCGAAGCGCTCGTCGTAGCTCAACGCGAGATAGATCTCGTCGACGATCGAGACACCGCTGCGGCTGCGCACGAAGTCGACGATGGCTTGCATCTGCGCCGGCTCGATCGAGGTGCCGGTGGGGTTGGACGGCGAGGCCAGCAGCACGCCGCACGAGCTGTCGCTCCAATGCGCCTGCACCGACGCCGCGTCGAGCTGGAAGCGTGTTTTTGGCGAGGTCGGCAACAGCCGCGCCTGTGCGCCGGTGACGGCTACAAAATGGCGGTTGCAGGGATAACAGGGGTCGGGCATCAAGACCTCGTCGCCAGCCTCGAACAAGGCCAGGCAGACGAGTTGCAATGCGGCCGACGCGCCGGCGGTGATGACGATGCGCGCCGGGTCGATGGCCAGCCCCCAGCGCTGTGCGTACCAGCCGCTGATGGCCTCACGCAGCGGCAGGATGCCGGTGGACTGGGTGTATTGCGAACGGCCGCCATCGAGGCAGGCCTTGGCCGCGGCCACCACCAACGGCGCGGCGGTGAAGTCGGGCTCGCCGACATTCATGTAGATCATCGGCTCGCCGCCGAGCGTGGCATCGCAGGCCACACCGGCGGCGACCTGCTGGGCCGTCTTGGCCATCTCCATCACGTAAAAAGGCTCGATGAAATCCAAACGACCGGCCAGTTTCATGGCGGCATCATGCGGGCAGGTTCGAGCAGCATCGAAGTCCGGCCTGGCTCAATTGGATCGTTGCCGGGTCAGCGGGCCGGGCCTGCGTCGGCCTGCGCCAGATACTGATGCACAAAGGCGATCGCCATGCTGCCCTCGCCAACGGCAGACGCGACCCGCTTGATTGGGCTCAAGCGCACGTCGCCGCAGGCAAAAACGCCGGGCACGCTGGCCTCGAGCAAAAACGGGTCGCGATGGTGCGACCAGCGGCCGGCCTTGACGAGGTCATCACCGGTCAGCACATAGCCGTTCTTGTCGCGCGCCAACTCTGCAGGCAGCCAGCCGGTGTCGGCATCGGCGCCGATGAAGACGAACAGCCCTCCGCAGTCGTGTCGGCTCACGGTTTGGTGCTGCCGGTCGAAGATTTCGATCGCCTCCAGGTGGCTGTCGCCATGCGCCGCGCGGACCTCGGCGTGCAACTTGACGGCGATGTTCGACTTGCCGCTGATCTGGTCGATCAGATAGTGAGACATGCTCTTGGCCAGCGAGTCGCCACGCACGACCAGCACGACGCGGCGGGCGTGGTTGGCAAAGTGCAGCGCGGCCTGGCCGGCGGAGTTGCCGGCCCCGATGAGGAAGACGTCGTGGCCGTGGGCGGAACTGATTTCGCTGCGTGCGGCGCCGTAGTAGATGCCCTTGCCGATGAGTTTGTCGAAACCATCGATGACGAGGCGACGCCATGAGACGCCCGTGGCGAGGATCACGCTGCGCGCTCGCACGACGTCGCCGCCGTCGAGGATGACCTCGCGCCTGGCCGGGTCCAGGCCGCAGACAGTGCGCGTGACCAGCATCTCGGCACCAAGCCGCCGGGCCTGTTGCAACGCACGGCTGGCGAGCTCGTCGCCCGACACGCCATTTGGAAACCCGAGGTAGTTCTCGATCCGCGAAGAGGTGCCGGCCTGGCCGCCCGGGGCTTCGCGCTCGATGACCAAGGTGCGCAGTCCTTCGGAAGCGCCGTAGACGGCGGCGGCAAGTCCCGCTGGCCCGCCGCCGATGATGACGGTGTCGTACTGCGCCTGCTGCGCGCGGGTTTGCAGCCCCAGCAGGTCGGCCAGCTCGCGCATCCCTGGTTTGCTGTGCAACGTACCGTCGGCCAGGCGCAGGACCGGGCTATCGGCCGCTGCGGGCAGGGCGCCCGCCCAGGCGGCAGCCGCTCCGGCGGCGTCGGGTGCGATCCAGTCGTGGGTGATCTGGTTGCGCGAAAGAAAGCGCCGCAAGTCACTACAAGCCGGATCCCAGCGGTCGCCAAATACCATGACCTGGGCCTTGGGCGGTTGCAGCGCTATGCCCTGAAGGCCGCCGATGCGTTCGCGCGCCAGGGCGCCGACCTTGGCCGCAACCTCCGGCGACGAGGACGCGATCGCAAAATAGTGATGCGGCTCGATACGCATCACACGCGACGGTTCTGCGGCGCGATAGCCTCCCGGAAACGGCGTCGCGAAGGCCATCGGGACTTCGCCAAAGACGGCGCCCGGCAGGCGCCAGCCCAGTGTGCGCTCGATGCCGTCGAAATGTTTGACGACTTCGATCTTGCCGGCCAGCACGACAAACAAGGCTCGCTCACCGCCTTCGTGTACCGCGTACTCCCCGGCGCGTAGCTGCATGTCCGCAGAGGTCCGCACCAGACGCTCGAGATCGGCTTCCGACAAGCCCGCGAACAGGGGCACCGCACAGACTTCGTCGATCGTCAACATGGCGCTTGCCGTATCAGGTTTGGTCGAGACGCGACGCGCGTTTCATTCGGCGCCGGGAACCGCACCGCCCGCTGCGGCGACGGCGCCGCGCGCGAGGCGGTCACTGCGCTCGGCGCGCGCCGCGGCGACCTCGACCGGCCGCAGGTCGGTCGCCGCCTTGTCGAGCACCCCGTTGACATATTTATGGCCGTCGGTGCCACCAAAACTCTTGGTCAGTTCCACCGCTTCGTTGATCGCCACCTTGTACGGGATCTCGATGCAGTGCGCCAGCTCCCAGGCGCCGATCAACAGCGCGCCATGTTCAACCGGCGACAGTGCAGTGGTCTTGCGGTCGACATGGCGGGCGAGCACCGCGTCGAGTTCCGACGCATCTCGCACGCAGCCGTGCAGCAGCGCGTCGAAATGCGCGGTGTCACATCTATCGAAACCGTCGAGCTCGCGCATGTGGGCGTCGATGACGCCGATATCGGACGACGAGACGAGCCACTCGTAGAGGCCCTGGAGCGCAAACTCACGCGCGCGCCGACGGGCCGACTTCGGGGCGGCGCGGCGCGGCGGGGCGGGTTTTTTGGTGCTCTCGGTCACGACAGGTCTTCCAGCAGGTTTGCCAGTTCGACCGCGACGCGGGCCGCATCGCGGCCTTTTTCGTTGGCGCGGGCCCAGGCCTGGTCGATATTCTCGACCGTCTGGATGGCGTTGGCGATGCCAATGCCATGGTCGAGCGCGACGCGCGAAACGCCGGCGCCACTTTGATTCGCCACGAGTTCAAAGTGGTAGGTCTCACCGCGCACGATGCAGCCGATCGCGACCAGCGCGTCGTAGTCGCCGCTTTCGGCCATGGCCTTCAACACCACCGGCACTTCAAGCGCACCCGGCACGCTGACTTGTTTGATATCCCGCGCGGCGACGCCCAGCGTGGCCAGTTCAGCCAGGCAGGCCTCGGCCAGGCGCGCGGTGACGGCGTCGTTGAAACGGGCCTGCACAATGCCGATGCGCAGGCCTTCGCCTTCGAGTTCGCCGCCACTACCCTTGTCTGCACCGAGCATGTTTTGTGTTCTTTGAGGTGATCGCGACGGTGCGGCGCAGCTATTGCGCGGCCGGCACGAAACCGGTGATTTCGAGGCCGTAGCCGGCGACGCTGGGCAGCTTGCGTGGGTTGCCGAGCAGCTTCATGCGGCCGATGCCCAACTCGCGCAGGATCTGCGCGCCAACGCCGTAGGTGCGCAGGTCCATCGGCTTGCGCGGCGGCTCGTTTTCGCGCGGCGCCGGCAGCAGCTGTGAAAGCAGGGTCTCGACACCCTGGCCGCAGTTGAGCAGCACCGCCACCCCAGCCGGCGCCGCCCGCAACGCCGCCAGTGCCAGCGGTAGCGGCCAGGCATGCGTCGGGCGGCCGCTGTCGAGCAGGTCCAGCGCCGTGAACGGTTCATGGACACGCACCAGCACCTCGTCGGCGGGGGTCCAGCGGCCGTGGGTCAGTGCCAGGTGCAGCTCACCCGTGCGGTCGCGGAAAGCGCTGCATTCAAACTCGCCCTGCGCGGTATGCAGGCTGCGTTGGCCAACCCGTGTGATGAGCGATTCGTTGTGGCTGCGAAAGCCGATCAGGTCGGCAATGGTGCCAATCTTCAGGCCATGTTCGGCGGCGAAGATTTCCAGGTCCGGCAGGCGCGCCATCGTGCCGTCTTCTTTCATGATCTCGCAGATCACCGAGGCCGGGGTCAGGCCGGCCATGCCGGCGAGGTCGCAGCCGGCTTCGGTATGGCCGGCGCGCATCAGCACCCCGCCGTCCTGGGCCTGGATCGGGAAGACATGGCCGGGCAACACCAGGTCGCGTGGCCGCGCATCACGCGCGACCGCGACCTGCACCGTGCGCGCGCGGTCGGCGGCCGAAATGCCGGTGGTCACGCCTTCGGCGGCTTCGATCGAGACCGTGAACGCGGTGCCGTGGCGGGTGCCGTTGCGCGCTGCCATCGGCGGCAGTTGCAGGCGCTCACAGCGCTCGCGGGTCATCGTCAGGCAGATCAGGCCGCGACCATGGCGCGACATGAAGTTGATCGCTGCTGGCGAGACATGGTCGGCGGCGAGCACCAGGTCGCCTTCGTTCTCGCGGTCTTCTTCGTCCACGAGCACGATCATGCGGCCAGCGGCAAGCTCGGTCACGAGCTCGGGAATCGGTGAAATGGCCATCGGGCGATTGTAGGTGGCGGTCTCGCGCGGAGCCTGTCGCCGGGACGACGCGGCATCGCTGTGGGGAGCGCGGCGGGCTCGATCAGGCCCGGCGCAGCAGCAGACGCAGGTCGGGGCCGATGCGCTGGATGTCCGTAAAGGCCCAGCGGCGGGCGTCGTCGAGTGCAGCCAGCGTGCTGGACGTGCCGAGTGCGGCCATCTCGCGGCCGTCGCCGAGCAGCACGGGCGCCAGGTAGACCAGCAGTTCGTCGACCAGCCCGGCGTGCAACAAGGAGGCGTTGAGCTTGTGCCCGGCTTCGACATGCAGCTCGTTGATGTCACGCTGCGCCAGCGCGACGAGCATTGCGGCGAGGTCCACCTTGCCGTTGGTGTCGGGGCACAGTGTTATCTCGGCACCACGATCGCGCAGCGCGGCAGCGCGTGCTTCGTCGTTGGCCGCGGCGAAGATCAGCACCGAACCCGGTGCCGGCAGCAGGCGCGCGCCGGGCGGTGTTTGCAGTTTTGAATCGACGATCACACGCAGCGGCTGGTGGTGGGTCGGCACCAGGCGCACATCGAGGCGCGGATTGTCTTCGAGCACCGTGCCGATGCCGCTGAGCACGGCGCCGGCACGTCGGCGCCAGCGGTGGCCGTCGGTGCGCGCCGGCTCTGCGGTGATCCACTGGCTGCGGCCATCGGGCAAGGCGGTGCGGCCGTCGAGCGAGGCCGCGATTTTCATCCGCACCCAGGGCCGGCCGCGTTCGATCAGCGAGTGAAAGCCGATATTGAGCTCGCGGCACTCACGCGCAAAGCCGATGTCGGCAAACTCGACCTCGATACCAGCCGCACGCAGCCGCGCAACGCCGCGGCCGTCGACGAGGTGATGGGGGTCGCTGATGCCGATCACCACACGCGCGAAGCCAGCATCGACCAGCGCGTCGGCACAAGGGGGGGTGCGGCCATGGTGGGCGCAGGGCTCCAGCGTGACCCAGGCGGTGGCGCCACGAACGTCGACACCGGCGGCTCGGGCGGCTCGCAGCGCGGCGGCTTCGGCGTGGTCCGAACCTGCGGCCTGGGTGAAACCGGTGGCGAGCACGCGACCGTCGGCATGGCCGAAGACACAGCCGACACGCGGATTGGGGTCCGACAGGCCGATCGACTGCTGCGCGAGCACCAGCGCTTCGCGCAGGCGCTGGTGGTCAAGGTCATGGAGCGGCATGCGGGGCCAGTCTACGCGGCGTGGCGCTCGCGCCGTCGCGCGCGCGTCCGGCAGTGGTTTGCCTTGGCGACCGCGCGCCCGCTACGGCGTCGATGGCAGCGGCAGTTGCTCAAGCGTGTTGGCGTTGATGAAGTCGCCGCTGGCCGGATTTGCCGTGGTGTCGGTCGGGCAGGTGTGCGCAATGTTGACGACGAAGAAATTCTGGTTCGGCAGCGGTGGTGTCGGGATCGGCAGCAGGCCGCGGTCGGGGTCGAGATATTTGACCTTGTACTCGCGGGGATGCTGCGAGTTCGGCACCACCTGGGTGTCGTTCAGCGCCGGCGTGTAGCGGCACAGGCGATGAGTGGGTGACGGCACGCCGGCAAACGGGATCGGCCATTCGGTGGCCGGGTCGTCGGTGAAGGCCAGCGGCACGATCGTCGAAAAACCAGCCCAAACCCGTTTGGTGTTGGCCGGGATCAAGCAGTAGTAGGCGACCGTGGTGCGGGCCAACACGTCGGCTGTCGTTGCCGGTGCATCGTCATAACATTCCGGCAGGCTGGGGTGTGACCACTGCGCCTCTTGGCCCGACGGCCCGGGCGGTGTGCTCAGCACCAGATTCATGTCGAGCCGCCGCACCAGGCCGGTCGGGTTTTCGGCTTCGGCAGCGGTGGGCTGCGATGCTCCGCCGGCGAAGCGCACAAAACCGCTGAGCAGATGCGCCAGGGTGTTGTTGCTGCAGCTTTCGATGTCCGACAACACAAAGCCGCCGTTGTCCGTCGCGGCGCTGACCGTGCACAGGCCGGTGATCATGCCGGTGGTGTTGTTGAAGACCCAGGCCACGCTGCCACCACCGGCCTGCGGCGGCTTGAAGGCGCTGCTGCCGTTGCCCATGTCCTGCGCCAGCGGCGGGATGCCGGCATGCCGGTTGCGCGGGCGTTTGCTCGGGTTGCCGGCGGGGGTGACGCCGACCGATCCGCTCAAGGCCGGGTCGATGCCGGCGATGACGCCGTGGAGCACCACGCGCTGGACAACACCGCTGCGGTCGAGCCAGTTGACGACGACCTCGAGTGCCTTGTGGTTTTGCCCGGCGGGCTCACTCAAGGTGCGGGTCAGGTTGTAGGTGGTGTTGGTCGTGTAGCCGACCACGACTTGCTCGTCGACGCTGACGATGGTGGCATAAGAGACGTTGACGCCGTCGGGGTCGAGCACCGAAAACGAGCGCCAGCGTTCCATCGTTTCCTGCGCGATGCGCACCGCTTCGCTGCGCTGCTTGGCGACGTCGGAATTCAGCCGCATCGTCGACTGGATGCCGACGATGGCCAGCATGCCAAAGGCCATCACCGCCAGCGCGACCAGGGCTTCGACGAGCGAGACGCCGCGTGAAACATCGCGTGAGACCGCGCGAGCGCAGCGCAGGTCGCGCGACCGACGCGCATGCCGCGAAGGCCAGGCCATCAAATGTCCCTCCAGCCGCCGGGCAGGCGAACGATCGAGCCGAAGGTCTGGCGCAGGCGGGTCATGGCGCCGGCGTCGAAGACCAGCTTCAGGTCTGACGCGCCATTGACATGGCCTTGGGCGATGAATGCGCCTTCGATGACCCCGGCGCCGCTGACGGCTGCGGTGGCCGCCTGGGTGTAGACGATGCCGTGCACCCGCACGCCGGCGGTGGCCAGCGAGACATCACCTTCGACAAACAACAGCACCGGCGCATTCGGCGCGCCGATGACGACATCGGCATCGAGCGTCAGGTCACCAATGACCCAGATCGGCCGCCCTGGATTGCGGTCGACGATGTCGCGCAGGCCCGCTGAGCAGCCGCCGCCGCAGGTGTACTGCACCACCGCCGGCTGGCGCTTGAAGGTGCTGGGTTTGACGCCGAAAAAGCTGATGAACATGCGGTCGCCGACGAGGTCCGATAACGAGGTATCGGGGGCGACAAACGAGTTGCCGCCGGGAGTGCCCGGCACCGAGTGGAGCACCGCGCTGGCGCCGGTGAAATTGCCGCCGGTATTGACGGTGATGCCATTGGTGGCCGCGTCGGCATTGGCGATATGCCAGGTCGCGGCGCCGAGCGTCAGGTCACCACGCACCGTGACCGTCGCCGGCGGTGAGGTCGGCAGGGCTTGTGCCAAGGTCGCGCTGACGATCACCGAGGCCACCGCATCACCGGCCACCGTGCGCTGGCGCTCGAGGCAGTCTTCGTTCAGCGACGTGCAGCCGATCGACACGATGCGCAGCGTGCCGGGCTGGCCGCCGCCTTCGACCCGCAGCCGGAAGGCCGGCGCTGCGGCGTCGCCCGCGGGTGCCGCAAGCACCGGGGCGCCGGCGGTCGGGCAGCTGCAAGACCAGTTGGTGCCGTCGCGAACGCAGGTCGGGCGGAAGTTCACATTCGCGCCCCCCGGGTCGATCCAGGTCGCGGGGCGGTAAACCCCGGTGTCCGGGTTGACGATCAGCAAACGCTCACGCAGGGTGCTGAAGACGGCGTTGTTGGTCGGCACGCAGGCAGCGTCGAGGCGGCCTGCGTTGAGCATCGCCAAGGCCCATTCGGCACCCGACTCCGCGGCCTCGAAAGCCTGCGTCGAACGGTACTGGTTGGCCGATGTGCGCTGTTCGAAGATCAGGTTGCGGCTGGCGTAGGCAGCGACCAGCGAGACGACAAAAAACAGCGACATCACGATGATCAGCGTGGCCACGCCGGACTGGCGCGTACGCGGCACGCCCAAGGCGCGGCGGGCGGAAGGTGCTTGGTTCGGCAGCATGTTCATCAGTCCCGGCATTCACCGACGATCGAGTCGTTGCGCAGGCGCACGTACGAGCGCACTGAGCGCAGCACGGTTGCGTCGCTGACGGCGACGCCTGCGATATCGATCAAGAGAGAGCGCACCGTCTGTTGCGGCGGGCAGGGTGTGGCTCCAGCCGAGCAGGCGCGATGACACGACAGCACGATCTGCTGGTTGCGCGGCGTGATCGTGAACTGGGTGATACGCAGCGTGCCGCCGTCGGTCAGGGCCTGCCAGTTGCCGGCACCGATCTGGGTCTGGATGACGCCGCCGCTCAAGCGGAAACCACCGCGCTCGTCGCTGGTGATGGCGTTGTCTTCGACCGCCGTCGGCGAAGCGTAGGCATAGGTGACTTCGTCGACGGCGTCTTCATCGGCGTCGGTGCTGACCGCCCCATAGACGTTGGACAACATGCCCTCGAGCGCGCCGCCGGCGGCGCTGCCGCGGTGCGAATCACGCCAGAAGCCGGCCCGGCGAAGGTCGCGCACGATGATGTCGGCGGTGGCACGCAGGTCTTGCTGGATCTGGGTTTCAAGAAGCAGCCGGCGACTGTCGGCGAGTTGTGACGCGACCATCATCGTGGCCGCCGCGGTGACGAGCAGGCCGACGGCGACGCCGACCATCAACTCGACGATCGACATGCCGCGCTGCCGCGTGTAGCGCTGCGCGTGTCTTGAGCTCAGTCTTCGCATCGCGGCACCTGGGTGATGGAGCCGTCGGGCGAACACACCGCGGGGCGGCCGGCGGCATTGGTCGTCGTGCGCAAGGCACCACGCCGCGTGCTGGCGACATCGACCCGGAACCCCGGCGGATTGGCGCGACCGTTTTCGTTGCTGAAGAGCAGCACATTGGCAGCGCCGCTGGACGCCGCGAGGGCGACGTCGAGCCGCCGCGGCAGCAGCACGGTGCGGATCTCGTCTTCGGCAAAGTTGCAGGCCAACCCCGGGCCGCGCAAGCAGTTGCAGGCCGCGCCGCCGACCTTGATCGTGTAGCAGGTGTTGGCCGGCGAAGTGCGGAACTCGATAAAAACATTGAAGCCGCGGCGCACCGCTTCGGTCCGCGCGAACTGCAAGTCGGTGACCAGTTCGGAGTTGATGCTGCGCACGCGCTGCGTGGCGATCAGGTCGCGCATCGAAGGCGCCACCAGCGCGATCACGATGCCCATCAGCGAGACCGTGATCAACATCTCGATCAGCGTAAAACCGCGTGTCCGGCGCGCGGGCTGCATGGCGGCGCGCACTATTTGCTCCAGCAGCGGTTGGGGTCGGTGGGTGGGTCGGCCATCGTGCAGGTCGAGCAGGCCGAGCCGTAGAGGATGTTGCCGCCGGCGACCTTGATCTGCATCGCGCTGCACTTGAGGTCCTTGGCCTGCGAGCTGCCGGTCACGGCGGTGGCGGTGACGGCATAGCCGGTGGCGCTGGCGTCGGCGATGACCACCCCGTAGTAACCGCTGGGCGTGGTCGCGGCGAGCCTGCCGGGCAGGTCGGCTAAGGTGGCGGTGTAGGTCGGCGCGTTCGCACGCCGCCGTTCCTGCGCTTGCAGTACCGCGGTCAACACGGTGATCGCCTCGGCACGCCGACCCTTGCGCAGCGAATCAAAATAGGCCGGCACCGCGAGCGACGCCACGACGGCGATGATGGCCACCGCAATCATCAGCTCGATCAGCGTGAAGCCACGATCGCAGCGGTGGGGCTGGTAGGGGCCGGGGCGCGAGAAGTGGGTCACGGCCGATTATTTGCAGGTGTCGACGGTTGCGGTGCGTGGCTGATGGCCGCTCGTCGGCGCGCGCCGGCCGCTGGTCGGAAAGTCCGTCAGCGGACCGGATCAGCAGGCCTTGTAGCCAGCCAGCGCCGGTGCCGGTGAGCAGCTGCGCACGCGGCCCATGATGTTGACCACCTGGTGCAGCCTGGCGCCGCTGGCGCCAACAAAACGCACCGTGCCGGCCGGGGTGCTGGTGCCCTTGACGGGGTCGAAGACCATCGAGCGCACGTTGCTGGTGAGTGTCACCGCGCGGCCGGCGCTGAACGATTCGCTGCGCAGCACTTGCACGTCGGCACGGCATTCGGCGCTGCCGCTGGCGCTGCAGGTGCAGTCGTCGGCGCTGCCGGTGTGCACGATGTAGCAGCTTGCAGCAGCCCCGACACCCGCACCAGGGCCGAAGCTGATGCGCACCGGCGCGTTGCGGGCCACTGCCGTCGAGCGCGCCACCTGCACATCGGTCTCGAAGATGCTGGCCGCGCCGATGACCTGGTGGCGCGACTTCAGTGCGCTGAAACTTGGGGCAGCCGTGCTGGCAATGATGGCGACGATCGAGCTGGCGACGGCGCTTTCGATCAGTGTCACGCCGAGTTGGCGGCGGGCGTTGCGGCGGGGGTTGAGGCGGTGAGTCATGGTGCGGGCTCCTGTGGGTGACGGCATGACGTCACTTTAGGAATCCTCGTCATCCGGCGCGTCGCCAGCAGGTGGGTGCGCTGGGGGGGTTTGCGGGGGCCCCCGACCGAGGCCCCCCTCGGGGGGGTGCTGTCGAATTCGCGCGCCGCGGCGCCCCGTTCAGATGTCCTTGATCAACTGCCTGAACTCGTCGACATCCTCGAAGCTGCGGTACACCGACGCGAACCGCACATAGGCGACCTTGTCGATGCGTTTGAGTTCGCGCATCACGAGCTCGCCCAGGCGCGTGGTGGGCACCTCGCGCAGCGCGCTGGCGAGCAGTTTTTCCTGGATGCGCTCGATCGCCGCTTCGACGAGGTCGACGCTCACCGAGCGCTTGCGCAGTGCCAGCATCATCGACGCGCGCAGCTTGGCGGCGTCGAACTCGGCGCGCCCGCCGTCGCGCTTGACGACGACCGGCATCGCGATTTCGGGGCGCTCATAGGTCGTGAAGCGGCGCTCGCACTTCAGGCAGCGCCGGCGCCGGCGGATGTAGCCTTCGTCGGAATCGCGGGTCTCGGAAACCTGCGTTTCTTCGTGGGCGCAGTAAGGGCAGCGCATCGTTCCGGGCAGCTGCGTTCAGCGGTAGACGACAAACTCCGCGGTCAGTGCCGCGACCTTTTGGCGCACCGCCGCCGCCGTGCTTTCGTCCTGCGGCCGATCCAGGATGTCGGCGATCAGGTGCGCGGTCTGGCGCGTCTGTGCTTCCTTGAAGCCGCGCGTCGTCAGCGCCGGGGTGCCCAGGCGGATGCCGCTGGTGACCATCGGCTTTTGCGGGTCATTCGGGATGCCGTTTTTGTTGCACGTCATGTGCGCCGCGCCGAGCAGCGCTTCGGCCTCTTTGCCGGTCAGGCCCTTGGGCCGCAGGTCAACCAACATCACATGGCTTTCGGTGCGGCCGGAGACGATGCGCAGGCCACGTTCGATCAGGGTCTCGGCGAGCACCTTGGCGTTCGCCACAACCTGCGCCTGGTAGGCCCTGAACTCCGGCGCCAGCGCTTCTTTGAAAGCGACCGCCTTGCCGGCGATAACATGCATCAGCGGGCCACCTTGCAAGCCCGGGAAGATGGCGCTGTTGATCTTCTTGGCCACTGCCTCGTCGTTCATCAGGATGATGCCGCCGCGCGGGCCGCGCAGGCTCTTGTGCGTTGTCGAAGTGACGACGTCGGCATGTGGCAGCGGGTTCGGATAGACGCCGGCAGCGATGAGCCCGGCGTAATGCGCCATGTCGACCATGAACACCGCGCCAATCGCCTTGGCGACCTTGGCAAAACGTTCGAAGTCGATGCGCAGGCTGTAGGCCGACGCGCCGGCGATGATCAGTTTCGGGCGATGTTCAAGTGCCAGGCGCTCCATCGCGTCGTAATCGATGGCCTCGTTGGCGTCGAGCCCGTAGCTGACAACCTTGAACCACTTGCCGCTCATGTTGAGCGGCATGCCGTGGGTCAGGTGGCCGCCTTCGGCCAGGCTCATGCCCATGATCGTGTCACCTGGGCTGAGCATGGCCAGCAGCACCGCCTGGTTCGCCTGCGAGCCGGAGTTGGCCTGCACGTTGGCGAAGTTGGCGCCGAAGAGTCGCTTCAGCCGGTCGATCGCCAGTTGCTCGACGACGTCGACGTTTTCGCAGCCGCCGTAGTAGCGCTTGCCTGGATAGCCTTCAGCGTATTTGTTAGTCAGCTGCGAGCCTTGCGCGGCCATCACTGCCGGCGAGGTGTAGTTCTCCGACGCGATGAGTTCGATGTGGTCTTCCTGGCGCTGGTTCTCGGCCTGGATGGCGGCCCAGATTTCGGGGTCGATGCTGGCGATGGTGGATTGGTTGCGGTCGAACATGGCAGTCCTCTTCAGGGGTGAAGGGCCGACGGACGCCGGCACCGGTTGTGGTGTCGGTCGAGGGCTGCCCAGGCGAACGGCCGAAGCCGGCGCGGAACATCGACTCGATGCCGGCCGGCCTGCGCTTCCCGGTGGTCCACCACCTCGGAGCCGGTGCCCGTTGTGGGCTCGGCCCCTATCGCCAGTCGCGCAGACTGCAAAGTGTAGCGGTGCCGCTGCGCGGCTGCGACGCCCAAGCCGCGCGACAGCGTGATCAGCGACGCAGCAGGGCGATGCGTTCGTCGGTGGCCGGCTCGTCGGCCTTGCCGGCGGGGGCGGGGGACTGCGCAGCGCTGGCGGTCCGCGCTGCTGGCAGTGCGGAGGTGATCGCTGTTGTCATGGACGTCGTCAGCGATGTCGTCACCGCAGCCGAAGGCGCATTCGCGGGCACGGCCTTGCCGTCAGCCACGCGCTTCAGGTACGACTGCTCGGCCAGGACCCGAGCGGTGTAGCCGCTGTCGTCGGGCAGGTTCGCGGCGCCGACGTAATAACGCAGGCCGGCTTCGAGACTGCCGGCGCGCGCGATGCATTCCTTCAGCACCTGCACGCCCACGCGCAGATTCGTCAGCGGGTCGAAGGCAGCGTGGTTGCCACCAAAGGCGGTGTACTTGTCGTCATGGACCCGGGTCATGACCTGCATCAGGCCCTGCGCGCCGACCGAACTTTGGGCAAAGGGGTTGAAGCTCGACTCGATGCCCATGATCGCCAGGATCAGCGTCGGCTCCAGGCCGGCGCGCTGGCCGATGGCCCAGGCTTCCTGCACCAGTCGGCTGATCGGCTCGGGGGCAACTTTGTAGCGGCGCGAAATCCATTGCGCTACGGCAGCCTGCTGGCGGTCGAGCGCTTTCGGGTCAACCGCGGTCGCCCGCGTCACGGCATCGGGCTCGGTGACCGCAACAAGCACGTTGCCATCGGCCTCGGCACGCGCCTCGTGGCGGCCTTGCAGCCAGCCCAGCGCGTAAGACTCTGCATCGCCCACCAGGGCTTCGTTGCCAGCGGCAAAAATGAGCACCGAAACGACCGCCAGCCCGACCGCGGCGAGGCTGTTGTGGCCAATCTCAAGCAGGCCATTGCCGACGTCGCGGGCAAACACCCCGGTCGAGCGGCCGGCGGATTGGGTGACCGACCGCAGGCCTTCTAAAACTGCTTGCATCCTTCGTCCTTCTGGTTGTCGCCGGTTGTCGAGACGGCCGGCACATGGTGCTGACGAATCCAAAGCGACCGCGATAATCGTTGCTGCCAGTGCGCGCCCCTGAGGGCGTGCTTGATCGGCGGCGGCGGCGTGATTCGTGGCTTCCACACTCTCGGGTAAACCCGGAATCAAGGCAATCGAGCCGATTCTAGGAATCGACCTATATCAGGTCAAGGCTAAAGCAATGAATTTCAATAGCTTATAGTTATGAAATACCGCGACCTGCGCGACTTCATCGGCCAGCTGGAAAGCATCGGACAGCTGAAAAAAGTGACCGAAACGGTGTCGCCGAGGCTCGAAATGACCTCAATCGGCGATTCGGTGTTGCGCGCCAGCGGGCCGGCATTGCTGTTTGTATCCCCAGCGGGTTACAAGATTCCTTGCTTGACAAACCTGTTCGGCACCCCGGTTCGGGTGGCGCTGGGGATGGGCGCCGACTCGGCTGAAGAGCTGCGCGATGTCGGCCGCTTGCTCGCGGCGCTGAAAGAGCCCGAGCCGGTGCAGGGCCTGCGCGACGCCGGCCGGCTGCTCCAGATGGCCAAGGCGGTGTGGGATATGAAACCGGCGACGGTTCGCCGCGCCGCTTGCCAGGAGGTGATCCTCGACGGCGCCGAGGTCGACCTCGCCAAGCTGCCGGTGCAGACCTGCTGGCCGGGTGACGTTGGCCCGCTGATCACCTGGGGCCTGGTCGTGACACGCGGCCCGCAAAGTGTCGCCCAGCCACGCAAGCGGCAGAACCTGGGCATCTACCGCCAGCAGGTGATCGGCCCGCGGCAGGTCATCATGCGCTGGCTCGCGCACCGTGGTGGCGCGCTGGATTTCCGCGAGTTTGCGCGCGCCAATCCCGGCCAGCCGTTCCCGATCGCGGTGGCGCTGGGCGCCGACCCGGCGACGATCCTCGGTGCCGTCACCCCGGTGCCTGACACGCTTTCGGAATACCAGTTTGCCGGCCTGCTGCGCGGTGGCCGCACCGAGGTCGTCGATACCTCGGTCGGCGAGGGTGACCTCAAGCTGCAAGTCCCGGCCAGCGCCGAAATCGTGCTCGAAGGCCACATCCCGACCGCCGTGCCCGGCTTCGAAGGGCTAAGCGAATCCGGCGTGCGGCTGAAAGAATCGGGCGGCTACCTGCACGCGCTGGAGGGCCCGTTCGGCGACCACACGGGGTACTACAACGAGCAGGACTGGTTTCCGGTGTTCCAGATTCACCGCCTCACCCGGCGTGCCGACCCGATCTACCACTCCACCTACACCGGCAAGCCGCCCGATGAACCGGCGGTGCTGGGCGTGGCGTTGAACGAAGTCTTCGTGCCGATCCTGCAAAAGCAGTTTGCCGAGATCGCCGACTTCTATCTGCCGCCAGAAGGCTGCAGCTACCGCATCGCGGTGGTCTCGATCCGCAAGGCCTATCCGGGGCATGCCAAGCGGGTGATGTTCGGCCTGTGGAGTTTTTTGCGCCAGTTCATGTACACCAAATTCATCGTCGTCACCGACGACGACGTCAACATCCGCGACTGGAAAGAAGTCGTGTGGGCGATCACCACGCGCATGGACCCGGTGCGCGACACCACGCTGGTCGAATCGACACCGATCGACTATCTCGACTTTGCCTCGCCGGTGAGTGGGCTGGGCGGCAAGATGGGGCTGGATGCGACGAACAAATGGCCAGGTGAAACCAGCCGCGAATGGGGCCGCACGATCAAGATGGATGCCGATGTCGAGCAGCGTGTCGCCAGCCTCGTCGAGGCCGTGCTGGCCGGCAAGTGACGCGCCCGCAAGGTGATGTCTCGCAGGCGGCAGGCCCTAGTCGAACGGCACCTACAAATCGTTGCGCCAAATCAATCAGCGGCCTTGAATCGGCCGCCGGCATCGCCTAAGGTTGAAGTGCCTGCAAGTCAGGCAACCAACGACGGCGCAGTCTTCTGCGCGTCAGGAGCCCCGGACACCTTACCTCCGGATCTCCGAATGGTGGCAGGAATGCCATCCGCCCCCTGGCCGCCGCAAGGCACCGGGGGGTTTGTCTTTGTGGGGCCGGCTCGCTGCGCTCACGCCGCGGCACTAAAGCCGAAGCGCTCAGGCCGCGGCGCGAATCATGTCGACCGCCTTCTCGGCGATCATGATCGTCGGCGCGTTGGTATTGCCGCCGACGATGCGCGGCATCACCGATGCATCCACCACACGCAGGCCTTGCAGGCCATGCACGCGCAATTGCGCATCGACAACATCCAGCGGCCCCGGGCCCATTCGGCAGGTGCCGACGGGGTGGTAGATCGTGTCGGCGTGGCCGCGCACAAAAGCCTCGATCTGCGCGTCGCTGGTGGCGCCTGCCGAGACCTTCAGCTCGCGCCCGCCGTAGACCGCCAGCGCTGGCTGCTGCAAGAGGCCGCGCATGATTTTGAAGCCACGCACGAGGCGGTCGACATCATCGCGATCGCCCAGGAAGTTGGGGTCGATCAAGGGTGCGGTCATCGGGTCGGCGCTGGCCAGCGTGACGCTGCCGCGGCTCTTGGGCTGCAGCAAGCAGACGTGGCACGAATAGCCGTTGCCGAAGACCGTCTTGCGGCCATGATCAACGAGCTTGCCAATGACAAAGTGAAGCTGCAGGTCGGGAGTCGCCTCGTCAGCGCTGCTCTTGATAAAGCCGCCCGACTCGGCAAAGTTGGTGGTCAGCATGCCGCTGCGTTTGGAACGCCACTCGAAGACGCCGCCCAGCACGCGCAGGGCCCCAGAAAGGCTCAAGCCGAACAGCTCTTTCAGCTTTGGCGCACTCACGACCTGGACGACGTCGATATGGTCGTGCAGATGCTGGCCGACGCCGGCCAGATCGTGCACGACGCCGATGCCATGCTGCTGCAGATGTGCGCCCGGCCCAACGCCCGACAACATCAACAACTGCGGCGACTGCAGCGCGCCGGCGGCGAGCAGCACTTCGCGCTTCGCGGTCAGTGATCGCAATGCACCGTTGACCACGGCGTCGACACCCACCGCGCGCCGGCCCTCGAAGCGGATGCGCGCAGCATGCGCGCCGGTGATCACCGTCAGGTTCGGCCGGCCGCGATGTGGCGTGAGGTAGGCCTTGGCGGCGCTGAATCGCTCGCCGTTGCGGTGCGTGACTTGGTACATGCCGACACCTTCTTGCTCGGCACCACAGAAGTCGCGGTTTTCAGTGAACCCGGCTTCGACGCCGGCACGCACGAAGTCGGCGGCATGGCGGTTCGGTGAGCGCAGGTCCATCACGTTCAGCGGGCCGCCGCTGCCGTGAAATGTGTCGGCGCCACGCTCGTTGTTTTCAGCACGTTTGAAATACGGCAGCACGTCGTCGTAGCCCCAGCCCGGGTTGCCGGCCGCGGCCCAATGGTCGTAGTCGCTGCGGTGGCCGCGCGCGTAGATCATCGCGTTGACCGAACTCGACCCGCCGAGCACCTTGCCGCGCGGCTGGTAACCGCGGCGGCCGTTCAGGCCGGCTTGTGGTGTGGTCTGAAAGGCCCAGTTCGCCTGCTTGGTCTGGGCAAGAAGCGCCAGGCCGGCAGGGCAGTGGATGAGCACATTGGTGTCGGGCCCGCCCGCTTCAAGCAGGCAGACAGTGACCTGCGGGTCTTCAGTCAATCGACTCGCGAGCACCGAGCCCGCCGAGCCTGCGCCCACCACGATGTAGTCGTACAAATCCGGTCTCCGCAGGGCCTCTGTAGGTGGGCCCCAAACCGCCCCATGCTAGCCGCGTCCGACTGGAGAGCGCACCCCAAAGCGGATGGCCGCAACTAGGGTAGGAGGCCGAACTCGCGCGCCAGCAGCGTGTACGAATGGCGCCGCGCAACCGGGTCGTGCGCCCAGGTGTTGATCACGAGTTCGTCGAGCTGGAGCGCTGCGGCGAGCACCCGCAATTGATCGGCAACCTGCGCCGCGCTGCCGACAAAAGCCTTGCGCCGCGTCGCGTCGACGATAGGCTGCTCTTCGGCGCTGAAGCCCGCGGCGGCAATGTCCTGCGGCGATTTCAGCGGGCCTAAAGCGCCGCGCATGCGGTCGATGCGCCAGCGCTCGCGGCTCAGCGCGTGGTGCTGCGCCTGTGCTTCGGTGTCGGCCGCCAGCGCCCAGACGCAGATGGTGGCCTTCGGCTCGGGGTGCCGCGCGCTCGGCCGATACAACGAGCGATACAGATGCAGGGCCTGCTCAACACCGGCCCCGTCGACAAAAAAGTAGGCAAACGCATACGGCAGGCCCAAGTGCGCGGCAAGCTGCGCGCCGTAGTCGGAGCTGCCGAGCATCCAGACATCGGGCACCCGCGCCAGATCGTTCATCGGCCCGCGTGGATGCGCGACGATGCCCTGGTGCGTTGCGCCGCTGACCCAGGCCTGCAAATCCACCACCTGCTGCGGAAAGTCTTCCGCCATGCCCGACACATGCGGATTCAGCGCCGCGGCGGTGCGGCGGTCGCTGCCCGGCGCGCGGCCGACACCCAGGTCGACCCGGCCCGGCGCCAGCGCATCGAGCACGCGGAAAACCTCGGCCACCTTGAGCGCCGAATAGTGCGGCAGCATGACCCCGGCACTGCCGATGCGGATGCGCTGCGTGCGGGCCGCCACCGCGGCAAGCAGCACCTCGGGCGCGGTGCCAACAATCGTTGGCAGGCTGTGGTGTTCGCTGAGCCAGAAGCGGTGGTAACCGAGCGCCTCGCCATGTTCGGCCAGCGCCAGCGTGTCCCGGATCGCCGCATCCTCGGTCTGGCCGGCGATCGAGATGGATTGGTCGAGGATCGATAGTTTCATGGTTGGTCGGGATTGTCAGTGATCGGCTGGCCGACCCCCGATTCGCGGGGGTACGCGACGACCTGACATCGGTCGAACCCGCATGCCCAAGTTCCGGCCCGCGTGATAGCGTGACCGAACTCACACCCGCACTGGAAAGCACCATGGCCTCACGTCTTCACCAATTCGCCGCGGCGACTGTTTTTGCGCTGTCTGCAGCGATTGCTGTGCCTTCACAGGCGGCGTCGTTCAGCAGCCTCGTCGTCTTCGGCGACAGCCTGTCCGACAGCGGCAACAACGCCGCACTCGGGTTGTTCGATCCCTTGCAGGTCGTCACCGGCAACACCTACGTGCCGTCAAACACCTACGCGCCGGTCGGCACGTACAGCAACGGGCCGGTCTGGGCGAGCTATTTTGCCGCCGCGCTTGGTGTGCCCTTGGCGCCGTCGTTCGCGGGAGGCACCAACTTCGCCGCCGGTGGCGCCACCACCGGCACCGATGGCGGCTTCATGCTGCCGAACCCGCCGTTCCCGCCGATCGGCTTCCCGTACAGCCTGCGCTCGCAGACTGGCCTGTACCTCGGCGCGACCGGGGGTGCCGCCGATCCGAACGCGCTCTATGTCGTCGCCGGTGGCGGCAACAACGCGCGTGCCGGGCTGAATGCGATCTTCGGTGGTGCCAACCCGTTCGCGGTGGCCGGCGCCACGGCTTTCAACTATGCCGACGACGTGGGCGATATCGTCGACTCATTGCAGGCCGCAGGTGCGCAGCACATCGTGGTCTGGAATACCCCCAACCTGGCGCTGGCACCGGCGGTGGCGGCCGGTGGCCCGGCGGCCCAGGGTGCCGGCACGTTGTTGGCGTCGGTGATGAATGGCGCGCTCGGTGCGCGCCTGGCCGGTGAAGCGGGTGTCACGACCTTCGACCTGTTTGGCTTCGGCGTGGCGGTGGCGGCCAACCCCGCGGCGTTTGGCTTCACCAACAACACCGATGCCTGCGGTGCGGTGTTGCTGGCCAACTGCAACCAGTACGTCTACTGGGACGGCATTCACCCGACCAGCGCCGCGCACCGGGTCATCGCCGGCCGGCTGGCTGACCAGCTCGACATCAGGCCGGCGATTCCCGAGCCGCAGACCTACGCGCTGATGCTGCTTGGCCTGGTTGCGGTGGGTACAGCGGCACGCCGCCGCAAGACCTTGTCCTGAACTCCACCGCGGCGCGGCAAGCGCCGCCGGTTGACTACACTGCGCGCCCTCGTCCAACGAAGGCGCGTTTTGTTTTCTGCTTTCGAAAAGCTCGTCCATCCTTATCCCGAAGACACGCCGGCCACGCCACCGACGGGCCTGTTCCCGTTTTTGTGGGCCTGCACGGTCGGGGCAAGGCGCTATATCGGCTTGATGGCCTTCTTCACCGCGGGCATCGGCGCTTTTGAAGCGCTGCTGTTTGCGATGATGGGGCGCATCCTCGACTGGCTCGCCGAGGTCGCGCCAGCGCAGTTGTGGGCGCGCGAGCGCGACTCGCTGCTGCTGCTGGCGGCGGTGCTCGCCGGCAGCATCGTGCTGGCCGGTGTGCAGTCGCTGATCAAACAGCAGGCGCTGGCCGGCAACCTGCCGATGCGCCTGCGCTGGAATTTTCACCGCCTGATGCTCGCCCAGAGCATGACGTTTTTCCAGGACGAGTTTGCCGGCCGCATCGCGACCAAGGTCATGCAGTCGGCGCTGGCGGTGCGCGATGTCTGGATGATCCTGTGCGACATCATGGTCTACGTCGTCATCTATTTCGTGACCATGACGGCGGTGCTCGGCACCTTCGACCTGCGCACGCTGGCGCCGTTTGCGCTGTGGCTCGGGCTGTACCTGCTGTCGATGCGCTACTTCGTGCCGCGCCTGGGCGCGGTCGCCAAGGCGCAGGCCGATGCACGCTCGTTGATGACCGGGCGCATCACCGACGCTTACACCAATATCGCCACCGTCAAACTGTTTTCGCATTCGCAGCGCGAGGCCGGTTTTGCACGCTCGGCGATGGAGGAGTTTTTAGTCACCGTCAAGCAGCAGATGCGCCTGGTGACGGGCTTCGAGATCGTCAACCAGATCTTGTCGGTGATCCTCATCGCCAGCACCGCCGGGGTGATGTTGTGGCTGTGGACGGTCGGTGAGGTCGGTGTCGGTGCGGTCGCCGCGGCCACCGCGATGGCGCTGCGCCTGAACGGCATCTCGCATTGGGTGATGTGGGAGATGGCCAGCCTGTTTGAACATATCGGCACCGTGCAAGACGGCATCGGCACGCTGTCGCGCGAGCACACCGTGCTCGACCGCGAAGGCGCGGTGCCGCTGCAGGTGAGCCGCGGCGAAGTACGCTTCGAGCGCGTGACCTTCTCGTATGGCGGCGCGAAGAAGGTCATCGACGACTTGTCGCTGCATATCCGCGCGGGCGAAAAAATCGGCCTCGTCGGCCGCTCTGGCGCTGGCAAGAGCACGGTCGTCAACCTGCTGCTGCGATTTTACGATGTGCCGCAGGGCCGCATCCTGATCGACGGCCAGGATATCGCCGGCGTTGCACAAGAGTCGTTGCGCGAGCAGATCGGCATGGTCACGCAAGACACCTCGCTGCTGCATCGATCGGTGCGCGACAACATCGTCTATGGCCGCCCAGGCGCGACCGACGCGCAGATGCTGCGCGCGGCTGAGCGCGCCGAAGCGCACGACTTTGTCGGCGGCCTCGTCGACCCCAAGGGCCGGCATGGCTACGACGCGCATGTCGGCGAGCGTGGTGTCAAACTTTCCGGCGGCCAGCGCCAGCGGGTGGCGATCGCACGGGTGATGCTCAAGGACGCGCCGATCCTGTTGCTCGACGAAGCCACGAGTGCGCTCGACTCCGAAGTCGAGGCCGCGATCCAGCAGAGCCTGTACCGGCTGATGGAAGGCAAGACCGTGGTCGCGATCGCGCACCGGCTGTCCACCATTGCCGCGATGGACCGCCTGATCGTGATGGACCATGGCCGCATCGTCGAAGAAGGCACGCACCAGAGCCTGCTCGCCCGCGGCGGCATCTACGCGCGGCTGTGGGCGCACCAGAGTGGCGGCTTCCTCGGCGAAGAGGTCGACGACGGGGATGTCGCGGTCGGCGCTGTGGTGGCCTGAGGCCGCGCCGGCTGCGTCGACAAAAAACGTTACGCAGCGATACGCCGCTGAAAGGACGCAACAGCGCGCCGTCAGCACCATCGAGGCCTTCATCAACCCCTGGCTGCAAAGCCCTGAAGGACCTGCATCATGAAAACCTGGATCAAACGCACTCTCATCGGCCTCTTTGGCGCGACCGTCATCTTTGGCGGCATGGCCGCCTGCTCGCACCGTGGCCACTACGGTCACGGCTGGCAATCGATGAGCGAAGCAGATGCCACCAAGCTCAAGGCCCGCCTGATCGAAAAAGCCGGCAGCCGCCTCGACCTGGACGAAGCGCAGAAAGCCAAACTCGGCGTCGTCGCCGACCGCCTGCGTGAACAACGCAACGCGCTGGTGGGCAGCGGGCCCGACCCACGCACCGAGCTGCAGTCGGTGCTGGCCGGCAGCACGCTCGACCGCGCCAAAGCCAAGGCCATCGTCGAAGCCAAGACCGGCGCCGTGACCACCAAGAGCCCAGCGCTCATCGACGCTGCGGCCGACTTCTACGACAGCCTCAAACCCGAGCAGCAAGCCAAGGTGCGCGAGCTGATGCAGGGCCGGCGCGGCTGGGGCCGCGGCTGACCTGCAACGCGCTGCGGTGGCCGCGCTGCGGCGTCGTTGCCGATCACGAACACGATCAATCGCAGATTCACACTCACAATTGCGCGCATGCGCCGCTTGCTGCTGATCGACGACGACGAGTACCTCGGCCCGCCACTGGCGGCGTTTTTCAAGCGTTTCGATTTTGAGTTGCAGCACGCCACCCGGCCCAGTGCCGGGCTGGCGCTGCTGCGCGCCGGCGGCTTCGATGCTGCGATCCTCGACGTGATGCTGCCCGAGATGGACGGCTTCGAGCTGTGCCGCCAGATCCGCCGCGACCGTACGATCCCGAGCCTGATCCCGATCCTGATGCTGACCGCCCGCGGCGATGTGATGGACCGTGTGGTCGGGCTTGAACTCGGTGCCGACGACTATCTGCCCAAACCCTTCGAGCCGCGCGAGTTGCTGGCACGGATCCAGACCATCCTGCGCCGTGTGAATGTCAGCGCGAACGCCAACGCCAACGCGAACGCCAACGCGAACGCCAGCGCCGCCGCCTCATCGCCGGCGAGCCCAGATCGCCAGCTGCACTTCGATGGCCTGGAGATCGACCTCGACCGGCGCAGCGTCTTGCGCCAAGGCCTAACAGTCGACCTCACCGGCACCGAGTTTGAGTTGCTGGTGATGCTCGCCAGCGCAGCGAACAAGGTCTTCAACCGCGACGAAATCCTCGAGCGCCTGCGTGGCCATGCGGCCGAGGATATCCACAGCCGCGCCGTCGACATCCTGGTCAGCCGGCTGCGCCGCAAGCTCGAGCCGCTGGACTGCATCCGCACCCTGCGCAACGTCGGCTACACGTTTGCCGGGGCACGATTGTGAGGCCGCGGTGAGGCCCATGCCGGCCGGCCGCCGCCGCTGGCGGCACTCGATCAAGGCCCGGTTGGTGGCCCTGTTTGTGCTGCTCGCGCTGCTCACGACGCTGGTCTTCGTGATCGGCATGCAGCGCGCCTTGCAAGGCGGCTGGCAGGCGGTGGCCAAGCCGCTGGTGGCCGACTATGTCGACCGGCTCGCTGCAGAAATCGGCTCGCCGCCCGACGAAAACCGCGCCCGCGCGATCGTCGCGCGGCTGCCGATTTCGCTGCGCATCGACGGGCCGGTGGTGCGCTTCGATTCGCATCCCGATTCGCATCCCGATTCGCGCCACGACGGCGATGAAAGCTACGGCGCACAAACCGACCCCGGCAATGACCGCCGCTTCGGCGCCGAAGGCTGGGGCCTGGTGCGCAGCACCGCCGATGGCCACCGCCTGCGCTTCGGGCTCAGCGGCCTGGGTTCCGCCAGCAAGCCGCACGCGATCGGCTGGACCACGCTGGGGCTGCTGCTGACGCTGACCACCGGCGCCTTTTTGTATGTGCGCCGGCTGCTGCGCCCGCTGGACGCCATCGGCGACGGCGTCGAACGATTTGGCCGCGGCGATTTTGCGCAGCCGATCACCACCAAGCGCCACGACGAACTCGGGGCGCTCGCCGAGCGCATCAACACCATGGCCACCAGCCTGCACGGCATGCTTGACGCCAAGCGCGCGCTGTTGCTGGCGATCAGCCACGAACTGCGCAGCCCGCTGACCCGCGCGCGGGTGAATGCCGAACTTGTTGACGAGAGCGAGGCCCGCACGGCGCTGCTGCGCGACCTGGGCGAAATGCGCGACCTCATCACCGACCTGCTCGAGAGCGAGCGCCTGGCCGACGGTCATCGCGCCTTGTTGACCGCGCCGGTGGACGTCGCGGCGCTGGTGCACGATCTGGTTGTCACGCGTTTTGCCGGCAGGCCACTAACCCTGCACCTGGACGAACAGCTCGGGCCTTGGCCGCTGGACGCCGTGCGCATCAGGTTGCTGCTGCGCAACCTCATCGACAACGCGCTGCGCCATGGCGGCGCGGCGGCCCAGCCGCCTGAGGTGTTTGCGCGCCGTGACGGCCAGGCGCTACAGATCGGCGTGCGTGACCATGGCCCTGGCGTGGCGGCTGACCAGCGAGCCCGACTTGGTGACGCCTTCTACCGCCCGGACAGCGCCCGCACACGTGCCGAAGGCGGTGTCGGCCTCGGCCTGCATCTGTGCCGGCTGGTCGCGCAGGCACATGGCGGCAGCCTTGAGTTTCGTGATGTGTCGCCGGGGCTGGAGGTCGTCGTGCGTTTGCCGGCTTGAAAGGGACTATTTCGCGGCGCCCCAAAGCTGACTCAGCCGCGCGTCGCGCCCGCAGCCGTTGCGGTAGTACTTGTAGCGCACCGGGTTTTTCAGGTAGTAGTCTTGGTGGTAGTCCTCGGCCACGTAAAACGGCCCGGCCAGCACGATCTGCGTGACGATCGGCTCCTTGAACGGTTTGCTCTTTTCCAGCGTCGCCAGCGACAACCTGGCCGCCGCGAGCTGCGCCGCATCGTGCGCAAAGATGGCCGTGCGATAGGGCGAACCGGCGTCGCAGAACTGGCGGTCGACCGTCGTCGGGTCGATCGTGCGCCAGTAGTGCACTGCAGCTGTTCGTAGCTCACCCGCGCCGGGTCGTAGCGGATCTCCACCGCTTCGGCATGGCCGGTGACCTTGGCCGCGACTTGGTTGTAGGTCGGATTTACAACCGTGCCGCCGATATAGCCCGAGGTTGTCGACAGCACGCCGGGCAGCTTGTCGAAGTCGGCCTCGACACACCAAAAACATCCGCCGGCGAAAGTCGCGCGGGCAGCGCCGGCGCCGCTTGCCGGCCCGGCCGGAGCCACCTGCGGCGTTGGCGCGCTGGTCTGCGACACCGCCGCGCCCATCGCCAGCAGCAGCGCGCCGAGCAGGCCCAAGGCCGCGCCGCGGCGCATCACGATGCCACCTCAGGCAGGAATTTCAGTGCCACGCCGTTGTTGCAATAGCGCTGTCCCGTTGGCTTGGGCCCGTCGTTGAAAACATGGCCATGGTGGCCGCCGCAGCGTGCGCAGTGGTATTCGGTGCGCGGCAGGATCAGGCCGAAGTCGCGCTTGGTCTTGAAGACACCCGCAAGCGTCGTGAAAAAGCTCGGCCAGCCAGTACCGCTGTCGAACTTCATATCGGCGCTGAACAACGGCAGATCGCAGCCGGCACAAACGTAGGTGCCGCGGCGTTTTTCGTCGTTCAACGGGCTGCTGCGGGCGCGCTCGGTCGACTCGCGGCGCAGCACTGCGTACTGCTCTGGCGTCAGGCGTTTTTTCCATTCGGCGTCGGTCAGCACGAGCGGCGTGATGGCGTCGGCGCCGGCGGCATTGCGGTCGACGACGCCCAGGCCGGTGATGGCGACGAGCAAGAGGTTTCTGCGGATCATGGTGATGGGGCTCCAGAGGGGCATCGGAGCCCGTTCGTCGCGAGTCGATGCAACGAGCTTACGCGGCCCGGTACCTCTGGCGTGTTCCCCTGCGGGGAGCACGGGTTGGGCAACGCGGCGACAATCGAGGGTTGACCGCAAACCGCCCCATGACCACCGCCCTATCCCGACCCGTCGGCATCACCAGCCGCAGCCACGCGGCGCCCCCCGCCGCGCCGGCCGCCAAGGCACTGACCGCCTACCGTCCACATTGGGCCAAACGATTCGGCCCGGCGCCTTATCTTCCGATGAGCCGCGCCGAGATGGACACGCTGGGCTGGGACAGTTGCGACATCATCGTCGTCAGCGGCGACGCGTATGTCGACCACCCGAGCTTCGGCATGGCGGTAATCGGGCGCACGCTGGAGGCGCAGGGTTTCCGCGTCGGCATCATCGCGCAGCCGGATTGGCAAAGTGCCGAGCCCTTCAAGGCCCTGGGCAGACCGAATCTGTTCTTCGGCGTCACCGCCGGCAACATGGATTCGATGATCAACCGCTACACCGCCGATCGCAAGATCCGCAGCGACGACGCCTACACGCCCGGCGACGTCGGCGGCAAGCGGCCCGATCGCGCTTCGCTGGTCTACGCGCAGCGCTGCCGCGAGGCGTTCAAGGATGTTCCCATCGTGCTCGGTGGCATCGAGGGGTCGCTGCGCCGCATCGCCCACTACGACTACTGCCAGGACAAGGTGCGCCGCTCGATCCTGGTGGACAGCAAGGCCGACCTGCTGCTCTACGGCAACGCCGAGCGCGCCATCATAGAGATCGCGCACCGGCTGGCCAGGCG
>JANOKR010000460.1:0-4244 GCA_031419315.1 Betaproteobacteria bacterium | reverse complement strand
CATGTAGCCGCGTACCGCTGCTTGCGGGACTCGGCCCGGGCGCATCGATGCCCTCTGCCGCGAGCCGCGGTACTGCCCGAAACCAACTGACCGCTCCACCATGACTGCTGAACCCACCAACCACTGCGACGTCGTGATCGTCGGTGCCGGACTTGCCGGGTCCGCCGCCGCCATCCAGCTGCGCCGGCAAGGGCTGCGCGTCACGCTGGTGGATCCGAATCCGGTTTTTCCGCGCCTCTTCCGCGCCGAAAAGATCGAACCCGACCAGAGCGAACTGTTGGCCAAGCTGGGCCTGCTCGATGTCGTGCGCGAGCGCACCCGGCTGATCACCGAGATCGTGCGTGCGAAGGGGGGTGTCGTGCGTTTCAGGCGCCCCGTCGAGCAGCTCGGCATTTCTTACCAGGACATCGTGAATCAGGTCCGCGCGCAATTTCCGCCGGACATGGACCTGCGCATCGGCCGCGTCGTCAAGATCGATGCCGGTGTCGATCAGCCCAGCGTGACGCTGGTTGACGGCACGGTGATCACCGCCCGCCTCGTCGTGCTGTCCACCGGCATGACCGGCGACCTCTACCAGCAACTTGGCGTGCAGCGCGAAATGGTGATGGACGAGTTGTCGTCGGTCTTTGGCTTCATGCTCGTGCGCCGAGACGGCGCGCCGTTTCCGTTTGACGCGGTGACTTACCGGCCCACCGGCACCGCGCAGCGATTGGGCTACCTCACCTTGTTTGGCATGGGCGAGTCGATGCGCGGCAACCTGTTCACTTACTGGCGCACCAAGGACGCAGACACGCGGGAAATGGTCAAGTCGCCGGACGCCACCTTGCGCCGGGTGTTGCCGGGGCTCGACGCCGTGATCGGCGACTTCACGATCAGCGGCCGCGTCGAGCCTTACCGCATCGATCTCTATCGGATGAAAGACTGTGCCCGGCCCGGGGTCTTGCTGCTCGGCGACGCCTACCAGAGTGTCTGCCCCAGCACCGGCATGGGACTCAGCAAGGTGCTCACCGACGTCGACGTCTTCTGCACCGAGCTGGCACCGGCGTGGTTCAAGACCCCCGGCATGCCGGTGGCAAAGATCGACGAGTTTTACCGCAGTGCGCGCAAGCGGGACGTCGACGATCGCGCTCTGAGCGCGGCGCTATCCGGCCGCCGGCAGATCGTCGACAGGTCGCCGATCTGGCAGGTTCGGCGTTGGATTCGAGACTGGCGTTGGGCGACGGGGCGCTGACGCGCGGGCCAGCACATCGCGTCAGGTCCGGCGCCTCAAGCGGATGACGCGGGGGTCGGACGGATCACGCGGAGATTTTCTCCGCAGGCGCCTTCATGTTCACCAGGAAACTCACCGCCTGCGGCCCTTCGCGCCAATATTCGATCAGTTCGAACTGCGGATTGCGCGCGAGCCACTCGCCGCAGGCGCGCTGTTCGCCCTGGTCGGGGCTGCCCTTGAAGCGGAACCAGTCCTGGAACACGATGATCGTGCCCTGGCCAACGAGGCCGGTCACGAAGTCGAGCACCGGCATCGTCGACTCGTAGAGGTCGCAGTCGATGAAGATCATCGCTGCGCGGTGCAGCTGGTGTTTGGCCGCCATCTCGGCGGTAAGGCTCTTGTCGAACATGCCGGGCACGGTGATCACACGCGACATGTCGACACCGGCTTCGGCGACGTTGGCACGGAACTCCGGCTCAGAGCAGGCATACGCGCCTGGCGCGTAATCGGTCTGCCGATCGGCAGCGCCGTCGGGCAGGCCTTCAAAAGAGTCGAAAGCGAAGTAGCGGGGTTTGGCGTCGAGCCAGCGCAGGAACTCCGGCGTGCGCGGCATCGCACCGGCAACGACGCGGCGCGCTTTTTCCATCGCCCCAAACGCCACCGAGAACGAGGCCCCGCGCCAGACGCCAAACTCCAGGTAGTCACCTTCGACCTGGTTCCACGCGATGAACGACGAGGCGGCGTGGATGCAGCCGTTGTTGTCGGTGAGGTTGCGCTCATGCAGCACAAAGCGGCCTGCCGCCAGACGCAGCGGCCGCAGGATCCTCCGGACTGTTTTCTTGAGCAATTTGTATCCTTCGGTTGATGGGTTCGGCTGGGCGCGTGGCCCTGTCGGGCTTCTGGGCCATCGCGGTCACAGGCCTCTGATCGAGCAGCGGAAGGCAAGTCTAGCGTCAGGATTTGACCCCTTGCCGGGCGAATGCCACGAATTCCGGCGCCGGCCGCACTTGTCGGCGCCAAAGCAAGGTGATTGCCAAATTCAACGGCCTCGTGTTGGGCGGCGAGCAGACCAGGTGACGCTGACCCGATACGCCGGCACGCAGGCGCTCGGGCGGGGAAACACCTTGAAACATGGCCCCCCTAGTTTCTTGGAAAATTTGCTTCTCCCCACCGTAGGTTGGGTGCTTCGTCGCACAGACGCCGGAACGGTGATTGGCTAGGTGCCATGGCGCGAGTGGGTGACCCGTTCTGACATGCAGCCATAGGCGGTTACAAGTTTGGGAAATCGCTAACAGGTTCGGCCTGTGCCGCGAAGTTGCAGCGGCCGATAGCAGATGCAACGTGGCAGTGAGTGGTGCGCTGGCGGTGACCCGGGGCACAGACGCGGCAACGAGAGGTTAGGTTCACAAACCAGGGTGTCCGACGCGACGGCACCCTCGCAGAGGTAGATCAGACATGAATAATTCCTGGCTTGTAGACGGTGGCCCGCGTGCACTGGGTGTCATCGCCCTGCTGCTTCTTGCGGCCTGCGGTGGTGGGCAGAACCCACCTGCCGCTGGTGCTGGTGCTGTCACCGGCACGAGCGTCGCGACCGCTGGCACCGATACCCCGCCGTCTAGCGGCGGCGGCGCGATCCGGGTCGAGGACGAGTCGACGATCAGCAGCTTTGCGATGCGCGAGCCGACCGACCTCGGCTCGCTGCTCGGTACAAGCTCGCTGCCGCGCGAGCAGGCCCTGGCGACGGCAACGCCGTCGCCCAAAGTGATGATCCTGGCGTGGACAAACCTGGCCGACCCGACCTACCAGACTCACATCGCACGGTTCAATATGGCCGTGTTGGGCTTCAGCCCATTGACCGCCACAGCGACGCTCGACTCAGCCGTGACGGCGCTGAAAACCAAGAACCCGGATCTGATCCTCGGCCAGGAAATGAGGGTCGGTTATGTGGACGACACGATCACGTCGCTGGCCAGTGGCGCCACCACCGGCAATTGGTGGTTGAAGACGGCGACGGGTGCCCGCGTGCAATCGGAAGGCAGCACCAACTTTGATGTGAACATCACCGACTGGGCTCCGGCGGATGCGGGCGGCAAGCGCTGGCCGCAATGGAAGGCAGCCTTCGACCACAACCTTTTCTTCAAAGATCGGCCTGGCTTCAACTTCGCGTTTGTCAATACGATGTGGCCGCAGGGGATCGCCGCAGACTGGAAGCGGGTCGGTAGCAACCAGGCGACGACCGACACCACGGTGCTGGCGGCCACCCGGATGGGCTATGTCAACTACATCAGCCAGTTGCAGGGCCTGGCGACGGGCCTGCAGGTGGTCGGCAACGTGGCGCCCGAATGGCTGGCCAGCACCGAACTCACTGGCAAGCTGAACGGCGCGTTCCTGAATTCGCTGATCGGCCGGACCTGGTCGGTCGAGGCCACGTCGGGGTGGTCGGCGATGATGTCGCGTTACCGCACGTCGCTGGCGAACACCGCCGCTCCCAAATCGGTGGTCTTCAATATCGCCGTCGCGTCGACCGACTACCGCTCGATGCGCTACGGCCTGGCCTCGTCGATGCTCGAAGATGGTTACTTCTCGCTGACAGCGGTTGACGGCCCTTCGCCGGCGCCCTGGATTGACGAGTTCTCGGCGCCGATCGGCACGGCTTCGGAGGTTGCCCCGGCCGCCGCCACCGCTTCCGGCGTTTGGATGCGTCGTTATTCGAACGGCATGGTGCTGGTGAATCCGAGCGCCACCGCGAGCGCAACGATCAACGTCGGCGCCGGGTACCAGCGCATTTCGGGCACTCAGGATACGGCGGCCAACAGCGGTGCCGTGGTCACCACGGTCACCCTCGCGCCGCGTGATGGCCTGCTGCTGTTGAAGGTTCCTGCACCGGCACCGGCACCGGCACCGGCACCGGCACCGGCACCGGCACCTGCACCGGCACCGGCACCGGCACCTGCACCTGCACCTGCACCTGCACCTGCACCTGCACCTGCACCTGCACCAGCACCAGCACCTGCACCTGCACCGCCACCCGCTC
>JANOKR010000459.1:0-2823 GCA_031419315.1 Betaproteobacteria bacterium | reverse complement strand
CCTGCGGCAGGTAGCCGACAAACGCAAAACTCTGGCCGTTGAGGCCGCTCGCCGAGAGCGCCAGCAGCAGCGAGCTCGGGCCGGCCAGCGGCAGCACGGCGATGCCGAGATCATGCGCCGCGGCGACCAGCGCCGCGCCGGGGTCGGCCACGGCGGGCAGGCCGGCTTCGGAGATCAGGCCGATATCGTGGCCGGCCATGGCGGGTTGCAGCAGCGCGCGCCAGGCGGCTTTGTCGACGGTCTCGCCGCTGCCCTTGCGCGGCCGTGGCAGCTCGTGAATATCGATCGCCTGCAATGGCTGGGCGAGCGGGTGTATCGCCGCCACGCGTTTGAGAAAAGCGCGGGTGCTGCGGGCGTCTTCGGCGACCCAGTGCAACAGCGCTGCGGCACGTTGCAACACCGCGTCGGGCAGCACCGTGCGGATGTCGACCAACTCGCTGCCGAGGTCAAGGGTGTTTGGCATCAGCACCAATTGCCCGGTGCGCGTCATGTTGGATTCGAGCGAAGTCGAAGCGGATCGATGCCCGCAGCGCGCAGCAGTTCGCAGGTGCGGATCAGCGGCAGGCCGACCAGCGCAGTCGGGTCGTCGGACTCGATCGAAGCGAGCAACGCGATGCCAAGGGCCTCGCTCTTGGCGCTGCCGGCGCAGTCGTAAGGCGCTTCGGCGCGCAGGTAGTTTTCGATCTCGTCGTCGCTTAAGCACCTGAATGTCACGACTGCCGGCGCCAGCCGATGAGCCTCGAACGCGCGGTGCAGGCAGACCACCGCGACCGCCGTCTGGAAGACCACGCGACGCCCGCTCATGCGCCGCAGTTGCGCGACGGCGTTGGCGTGGGTGCCGGGTTTGCCGATCGCCGCGCCGTCGAGGTCGGCGACCTGGTCGGAGCCGATGACCACCGCATCCGGCTGCAGACGCGCCACCGCGCGCGCTTTTTCCAGCGCCAGCCGTTGTGCCAGCGCGGCAGGCGATTCGCCGGGCAGAGCGGTTTCGTCGACGCCCGGCGCCATCACTTCAAAGGGCAGGCGCAGGCGCGCGAGCAACTCGCGCCGGTACGGCGAGGTTGATGCCAGGATCAGCGGCGGTGGCGGGGTGGGCATGGCGAGATTGTCGCCGTCACGCAGCGGACGCCGATGTCGCAACTGTCGTTGCTATCGCCAAGGCCAAAACCGCGGCTGCCAGCGCCTCTACACTGCCAGCATGACCACTCAGCGCTTCGACCCCGCACGTCTCGACGTGGCAGCATTTGCCCGCGCGCAGGCGCAGATCGAAGGGCTTTTGTCGCTGGCTGCGCTGGCGCGCTTGGCCGACGCCGTCGTGCAGCCCGCCGACGGCGCTGGCGCCGACGTGCGCTGGTCGGCGCAGGGCCTGTGGCGCGAGGCCGCGGGCAGCGCCCCTGAAACCCGGCTGCGGGTGCGGGCGCAGGCGACAGTCTGGCTGACCTGCCAGCGCTGCCTGCAACCCGCGGCGCTGCCGATTGAAGTCGACACGACGCTGCGCTTTGTCGCCGACGAAGCGCAGGCCGAGCGGTTGGACGAAGCGCAGGACGCCGAAGACGTGCTTGCGCTGCCGCGGTCGTTGAAGCTTGTCGAGTTGATCGAGGACGAACTGATCCTGGCCCTGCCAATCGTGCCGCGGCACGAGGCCTGCCCCGAGCCGCTGACGTACGCCGCCGAAGCGGCGGCTGACTTTGAGCCCGACGGCGCCGCGCCCGACGACGACCCGCCGCACCCTTTCGCGGCGCTGGAGGCGCTGAAAAAACCGACGCGCGGGGCCTGACCCGGCGCCACAGCAGCCCGTGACGCGCGCCCTATCGGCCTGTTATACTCACAGGCTTTTCGCCAGGTGCCGACTCGGCCACCGCCAGCGCGCCCCAGGAGTTTTTCATGGCCGTCCAGCAAAACAAAAAATCGCCGTCCAAGCGCGGCATGCACCGTTCGCACAACGCCCTGGTGACCCCGGGCACGGCAGTCGAAGCGACCACCGGCGAATCCCATTTGCGCCACCACATCAGCCCGACCGGCTTTTACCGTGGCCGCAAGGTCTTCAAGACCAAGGCCGACGCCTGAGCGGTTGCGCTTGCGCTGGGCAAGTCGCCCGCGCGATGTCCGCTGAGCTCCGCTGTTGATGCACGCTGCGCCTGAACCGCTGTCGCTGGTGCGGCTGTCGGTGGATTGCATGGGCGGCGACCATGGCCCGGCAGTCACGCTGCCCGCCTGCCGCGCGTTCATCGACAAGCATCCCACCGCCGAGCTGCTGCTCGTCGGCACCGAAGCTGCGCTCGCGCCGGCCCGAGGCTGGCCACGCTGCACGCCGGTCGTCGCGACCGAAGTCGTCGAAATGCACGACCCGCTCGAAGTTGCGCTGCGCAAAAAACGCGACTCGTCGATGCGTGTCGCGATCGCCCAGGTCAAGCCGGGTGATGGTGTTGCGGCCGCTGCCCACGCCTGCGTTTCGGCGGGCAATACGGGCGCGCTGATGGCGGTGGCGCGTTATGTGCTCAAGACCCTCGACGGCATCGACCGCCCGGCCATCGCCGCGGTGATGCCCAACCGCCGCGACGGCTTCACGACGGTGCTCGACCTCGGTGCCAACGTCGACTGCACCGCCGACCAGCTCTTGCAGTTTGCGGTGATGGGCAGCGCGCTCGTCGCCGCTATCGACGGCAAGGACGAGCCCACCGTGGGCTCGTCCTTGCCGTCAATGGCCGCGACGAGTGCGCTGCCCATCACCGCAAACTGCAAAAGTTGGTCGGCGGTGCAGTCGACGTTCGCACCGAGGTCGAGCACGGTCGTGAAGCCGTCGCGCCGGTTGGGCATCACCGC
>JANOKR010000458.1:0-4911 GCA_031419315.1 Betaproteobacteria bacterium | reverse complement strand
GCATGTAGGCCAGGTAGTCGGGTTCGAGCAGGTCGTTGATGCCGACGATCTGGATATCGTCGGCGAAGTTCTGTACCGCGGCGCGGAACACCATGCGCCCGATGCGGCCGAAGCCGTTGATGCCTACTTTGATGGTCATGGAGTCACTCCTTCTTGGGTGGTTCGGATGCGGGTTTGGCGGCTGGCGCCTTGAGGTCGAGCTTGACACAGGGCACGACAAAGCGAACATCGTCAGCAAAGACGATGTTGTGCACTTGGCGCGTCAAGTTCAGCTCGGCCTGTGCCAGCCACTCCATCAAGGGGCGGCGTGCCGGGTCGATGCTGCCGATCTGGCCGACCGTGTTGGGAAGCAGCGGCTGGCGATACTGCAATTCAAGCTCGAAGGGGCAACCCATGGTGGTTGTGTCAGCAATCAGGGCTTGTTCTTCCAGGCCTTTGACATTGCGGAGAAACTGATAAAACGTGATGTCCTTGAAGCCGTAAGGAGGATCGTCCGCAACCGCAAAGATGAACGTGATCGAAGCATTCACCGCAGAGCCCTGCTGGCAAGGCATGCGATACCCCTTGGCCCAGTCTTCAATGGCCTGCTTCAGCGGGTCACTATCTTGACTGGCAAATGCGCTGAAGCTTGGCGACTGGTCGGGTGCCGTGAAGCGCATTTGCAGAAGCACGCGACCCCGTCGCGCCTCTCGCGGGACCCGCGTTGGATAGGGCGGCGCCTTGGTGCCGCTCTGGTGCGCCATGCAGGCCAGCATGGCCTGGCGCTCAGGGTCGGCGGCATCGTTGGGTGTGTCATACAGCGCTTGCCGCGTGTCGGGCTTGAATACGTAGTCAAAGACCAGCCGGGTGGGGATGTCGACAGAGCTCAGGCAGGGCACACGCAGAGTGCGCACATGGTCTTTCACGGCATCGACAAACTCGCTGCTGCCCTCGCGCTCCAGCACAGTCACGGCGGGCCGCAGATCGGGGCCGGCGAAGTCCAACGCCACTTTGACGCGGCCAGGCTTTTTGAGCTTCCACTCTTCAAAAGGGTAGTCGGGCGCACCGCGCTGCGCCGCAGGCGGACTGAGGCAATTCGTCGCTGCCGAAGGTTCTGCTTTCGGCTCTTGCCCCCAGGCCGGAAATAGGGCGCCACAGAGCAAACCGGCCAAGCCGGCTCGCAACAGCGCTGAGCAAGGCGGGCCCACCATCGCGCAATCAGCCCTTGAGCACCGTACGCACGGTGTCCACCAGGTTCTGCGCAGTGAAGTGGAAGTATTTGAACAACTCCGGCGCGGGCGCGCTTTCGCCGTAACGATCAAGCCCGATCACCGCTGCGCAGCCGTATTTCCACCAGCCGTCGGTGACACCGGCTTCGACCGCGATGCGCGGCAGTTTGGCCGGCAACACGCTGGCCTTGTAGGCCACGCTCTGGCGGTCAAAAACATTCGTGCTCGGCATGCTGACCACCCGCACCGCAATGCCGCTTTTGGCCAGCGCAGCCTGCGCGTGCAGCGCGAGTTGCACCTCGCTGCCGGTCGCGATGATCACCGCCTGGGCCTTTTTCTTCAGCCCGACTTCGCTCGGCTCGGCCAGCACATAAGCGCCTTTGCTAATCTCGTCGAGGCCCGCCTTGGGCGCGTACGGCAGGTTCTGCCGGCTCAGCAGCAGTGCGCTCGGGCGCGTCGAATTGCCGATCGCAAAGGTCCACGCGACCACCGTCTCTGCGGTATCGGCCGGGCGCCAGACATCCAGGTTCGGGATCAGCCGCAGGCTCGCGGCATGTTCAACACTCTGGTGTGTCGGGCCGTCTTCACCGAGGCCGATCGAGTCGTGCGTGAAGACATGGATCACGCGCCGCTTCATCAGCGCGGCCATGCGGATCGCATTGCGGCTGTAGTCGCTGAAGGTCAAAAAGGTGCCGCCGTAGGGGATGAAGCCGCCGTGCAGCGCGATGCCGTTCATCACCGCGGCCATGCCAAATTCGCGCACGCCGTAGTTGATGTGGCGCCCGCCGTTGGGCGTGCCGTTTTCATCGAAGCGCAGCGCCGGGGTCGACGATGTATTCGTCAGGTTCGAGCCGGTCAGGTCGGCCGAGCCGCCGAGCATTTCTGGCAGCGCTTTGGTAAAAGCTTCGAGCGCGATCTGGCTCGCCTTGCGGCTGGCGACGGTTTCGGCCTTGGCCTGCGCAGCGATGACGGCGTCGACCGCGACCTGCGCAAAATTCGCCGGCAGCTCGCCCTTCATGCGGCGCAGCAGTTCGGCAGCCAGCTCCGGGAACGCGGCGCGGTAGGCCTCCAGCCGCTGGTTCCAGTCAGCCTGCGCGCGCGCGCCGGCAGCTTTGGCGTCCCAGTCTGCATACACCGCATCCGGGATCACAAACGGCGCTTCGCTCCAGCCGATGGTTTCGCGCGTTAGCTTGATTTCGTCGGCACCCAGCGCTTCGCCATGCGCCTTGGCGGTGCCGCTGCGATTGGGTGAGCCTTTGCCGATGATCGTCTTGCAGATCACCAGGGTCGGTTTGTCGACTGAGGCCTTGGCCTGCAACAGCGCGGCATCGACGGCCTCGACATCGTTGCCGTCGATGGGGCCGATGACATGCCAGCCGCAGGCTGCAAAGCGCTGCCCGGCGTTGTCGATATACCAGGGCTGCACCCGGCCGTCGATGCTGATGCCGTTGTCGTCATACAGCGCGACGAGCTTGCTCAGCTTCCAGGCGCCGGCCAGCGCGACGGCTTCGTGGCTGATGCCTTCCATCAGGCAGCCGTCGCCCATGAAGACAAAGGTGCGGTGGTCGACCACCGCATGCCTCGGGCGGTTGAATTCCTGCGCCAGCAGTTTTTCGGCCAGCGCCATGCCGACCGCATTCGCGATGCCCTGGCCGAGCGGGCCGGTGGTCGTCTCGACACCCGGCGTGACATCAATTTCAGGGTGGCCGGGGGTCAGGCTGTGCAGTTGGCGGAATTTGCGCAGCTCGGCCATCGGCAGCTTGTAGCCACTCAAGTGCAGCAGCGCATAGAGCAGCATCGAGGCGTGGCCGTTGCTCAAGACGAAGCGGTCGCGGTTGATCCAGTGCGGGTCGGCCGGGTTGTGTTGCAGGTGCCGGCCCCACAGCGCAACCGCCATCTCGGCCATGCCCATCGGCGCGCCGGGGTGGCCGGAGTTGGCGGTCTGTACCGCGTCCATCGCCAGCGCGCGGATCGCGTTGGCCATCATCTTGTTTTGCGACTGGTCGGGTGAGGGCATGCGCGGCGGGCCTGTAGCGTGGGGAAACCGTCGATTCTAGCCAGCGCCCCTCATGGTGGCGGGCTCGGCCGGCGCGGCGACGCCGGTGCCTGGCCGCGTGCAAGCCGTGGTGCCGAGCGCTGTAAAACAGCCAGGCTCAACGCCAGCGCAACGGCCCAGCCGGCGCCGTGCAGCCACAGGCGAGCGAACCAGATCGACAGCCCCTCCAGCGACGGCCGGCCGGCTTCATCTGGCGACAGCAGATTCCACAGCGTGCCCGCCATCACGAGCGGCGGAACCGCGATCAACAACGCCAGTGCCGCCGCCACGAGCGCGGCCAGCGTGATTGCCGCCCGCCAACCGCGACGGCGCTGCAACCACAGGCCCCCGGCAACCGCCAGCGCCGCGACCAGAGGCACCGCGCGTGCCGGCATCTCGGCGCTGAATTCATGCCCCGGCGCGATCGCCCGCCCAGAGAGCACGACAAACGAGCGGTTGTGCAGCACCGCGCGCAGCTTGACATGCGCGCCGACGGGTTGCACCCCGAGCGCGACGACAGCAAAGCCCGGCAGCAGCGCCTCAAGCATGCCGCGGTGCCAGCGCGACGCCGCACCGTTCACCGATTCGGTAAGGCTCGTCGATGCCCCGATGAACAGCACCAGCAGGGCCAGCCAGCGCAACGGCGTCAACGGCCGCCCCTCAGCAAGAAGCGAAACAGCACGATCGCCGGCACGATCAACAACAACGGGCCCCAGAAGGTGTGCAAGTCGTCGAAGCTGTCGCGGGCGTGGCGGTAGGCGCCGTACAGCATGAGCACGCGCAACTGGTTCAGCGCCCACAGCATCAGCACGCCGCCGACCAGCGCCCAGGCAGCGCGCCTCGCGTCGACCGGCGCTGCAAACAGCGCAGCGACGTACAGCGTGATCACCTCCAGGCCGTCGCAGCCGGTCGAAAGTGACAGGCTGCCCTGCGGCCAGCGCAGGCGCGGGCCGTCAGCCACAACCTCATCCTGCGCAAAGAACAGCTCGACCAGCGCCGCGGCAGGCGCAACGGTCATCGTGTCGATCAACACCGCGTGCCCGGCGCTGTCGCGCAGCGCCAGGTGCAGGCCTTGCAGCAGCGCATAGACGAGCGCGAAGCAGATCATCGCCAGCAGGCCGGGGCGGCGCCAGGGCCCGCCGGGCATGCCGGCCGCGGTCACGACGCCGCGCCGGCGCGCCGGCGCCGCGCCGCGGCTGCGGCCAGCCCCAGCCCCGCGGCCCACAGCAGCGTGGTCGCGGGCTCAGGAATCGGTGGCGGAATCGGCTGCGGAATGATGATCAAGTTGAAGCGCCAGTTGAAGCTGCCGGTACCGGTTTCCTGGATCCACAGCGTGTAGCTGCCTGCCGGCAACGGCCGGTCGAATCCGCTGGCGCCGGCCGCCGCGACGGCCATCTCATCAAGGACGTCGGTCTGCCGCTGTGTCGGCCCGAAATGTGCCCAGCCGAGCAAGCCGGCGGCGCTGCCGGCATCAGGATCGACCGGCATCGAAGCGCCGGCCGCAATGCCGATGAAAGCGCTGCGGCCGGCAAAGGTGGCCTGCTGCCCGACCCGGATCTCGCTGAGGCTGTAGCCCTGCGGCACATGCAGATGCAGGTAGTCCCGATCAACCAGCCCATCGACGCCACGGCCGAAGCTTCCCGAGATGACGTTGTTGCCGGCCTGCCC
>JANOKR010000457.1:0-3264 GCA_031419315.1 Betaproteobacteria bacterium | reverse complement strand
TGGAGTACCTTCGTGCTGCGCACTCCGGTGTTCGCCCTTGGGGCTGAGACTGGACGCAACACCGTCCTGAGGACGGTGTTGCGCCTGTCGAAGGACTGCGGCCTCTGGCCGCAGGCGGCCCGGCGGGCTCTCAGCCTCGATCGTGACAGGTTCGCCGAGGGCTTGCAAAGGCGACAATCGCGGCCGATGAAAAACGCCTTTCGATCCTTGCCGGCGGCGCTGCTGGTCGCCGCCGCGCTGAGCGCCGGCCCGGCCTGGTCGCAAGCCCGCGGCGCGCTGCCGCCGGTGGTGCAGGCCGCGCTCGACAAGTCGCAGGTGCCGGCCGTCGCGCTGGCCGCGATCGTGATCCCGCTGCAACGCTGGTCGCCGAAGTGGGAGCATCGCGCGAGTCAGTTGATGCAGCCGGCATCGACGATGAAGCTGGTGACGTCGATCGTCGCGCTCGACCGTCTCGGGCCCAACCACCGCGGCTTTACCGAAGTCATGACCGCCGCGCCGCTCGACGGTGATGTGCTGCGCGGCAACATCGTCTTGCGGGGTGGTGCCGACCCCGAACTCGGCCTGCCACAGCTCTGGCAGATGCTGACCGAACTGCGCGAGCAGGGCCTGCGCGAAATCAATGGCGACCTGCTGCTCGACCGCAGTTTTTTCCGCCCGGCACGCATCGATATCGGCGTGCCACCGTTCGACGAGTCGATGGAGTTTGCCTACAACGGCATCCCCGATGCGCTGCAGTTGACCAACAACCTGATCGCGATCGAGATCAGGAGCGACGGCAGTAGCGTGCGCGCGCGCACCTTGCCGACCATCGACGGTGTCGAGTTCGATGCCGGCGCGATGACCTTGAGCAGCGCGCGCTGCGCCGACTGGGACGACGACTGGCAAGTCCCCGCTGTCAGCGATGACGGCAGCATGGTGCGCATCGCACTGCGTGGCCCGTTCCCCAAGGACTGCACGGCGCGCACCGAACTGCAACTCTTCGACCGCAGCCGCCTGGCCGGGCTGACCTTTGCATCGATGTGGCAGCGGCTCGGCGGCAGTTGGCACGGCGTGGTGCGCGAGGCCGCCGCGCCCGAAGGCGCGCGGGTACTCGTACGTCGCGACGCGCGCCCCTGGGGCGAGCTGCTGCGGCCGCTGAACAAGACCTCGGACAACCTGCTCACGCGCCTGCTGTATCTGCAAATCGGCCAGCGCGCGATGGCCAACGACATCGCTGGCAACGTGCCTGGCAACGGGCCCGCCAACACGCCCGCCAACATGAAAGTCAACCCAAGCGCGACGACGCTCGAACGCGCCGACCGCGAGGTGCTGAAATGGTTCAGCGACAACCGCATCGACGCCACCGGCATCGTGCCCGACAACGGCTCCGGCCTGAGCCGCAGCGCGCGCATCTCGCCGCGCCAGTTGGCGCAGATGTTGGTCGTGGCCTACCAGAGCAAATATGCCAGCGACCTGCTGATGAGCCTGCCGGTGGCTGGCGTCGACGGCACCATGCGCAACCGCCTGAAGACCAGCCCCGCGGCGGGCTGGGCGCGGCTGAAAACCGGCACCCTGCGCAATGTCGCCGCGCTCGCCGGCATCGTGCCCGATGCACGCGGCCGGCCGCAGGTGCTGGTGGCGATGATCAACCACGACCACGCCGCCAAAGCGCGGCCGGCGCTCGATGCACTCGTCGAATGGGTCGCGCGTGGGCGGCCGCCGGCAGCGCGGGCGCCGGACGAAGGCGGGCCCTGACATCGGGCCGCGACGCATCGGTGCGGTCTACGTTTTTGTCCTCGCAGCCAGGATTGGGGTGGCCGGCTTCGGTTGTGGAATTCTTACGCCCTGCGCCAGCCACCCCAATCCCGGCTGGGCCGGTGGCGGCCTGGGCGTTGAAAAAAGTCCTCTGCTACGGGCAGCTGCGGTTTGCGGTTGGAGCGCCACAACTTTTGCTCGCAGCGTCGGCGCGGGGGTGGCCCGGCGCAGAGCATAAGAATTCCATAAACGGAGCCGGGCCACGCCCGTGCCGGCGCTGCGCGCGCCGCAGCGAATCAGCAGCCCGTCAGCCCAGCAGCCCAGCAGCCGATCAGCGCCCCGCCTACAGCACCGCCGGTTGCAAAAACCGCAGCGTCCCCGCATCGGCATCGATCTCGACGCCCAAGCCGATCGGCAGCGTGAATTTGCGCTTGATGTGGCCGAAGCTGGCGCCGCCATAGACGGGGATATTCAGCGGCTTGAAGTAGTCGTCAAAAACCTCGTCGAGGGTGAGCGTGCCGTAACCCTCACCCGGCTCGCAGCGCGTGAAGGCACCGAGCACGACGCCAGCGAGCTTGTCGAGCACACCGGCGATCTTCAAGGTCGACAGCATGCGGTCGACGCGGTAGATGTACTCGTTGACGTCTTCGAGGACCAGGATCGCGCCGTCGAAATCCGGCCAGTACGGCGAGCCGGCCATCGACGTCAGCACCGCCAGGTTGCCGCCCACCAGTGGCCCGCGCGCAAGGCCGCCGCGGATCGTGAAAGTGCGGTTTGTTTTCGACACCAGCGCATCGTCTTTCTCGACCGGGTTGCGCAAGGTCATCAACCGCGCGTCGATCAGCGTGCCCTTGAAATGTTCGACGCTGAAAGCGTTCCACTCCGACACACCCATCGGCGCGTGGAAGGTGACCAGCCCGGTGCGCGCCTGCACCGCGTTGATGAGCGCGGTGAGGTCGGAAAAACCGCCCAGGCATTTCGGGTTGCGGCGGATCGCCGCATAGTCGATCAGCGGCAGGATGCGGTTGCCGCCCGAGCCGCCGGTCATCGCCAGGATGCCGTGCACGCCGGGGTCGGCAAACATCGCATTCACATCGCTGGCGCGCTGTTCGTCGCTACCGGCCAGATGGCCGCGGCGCGCGCGCAAGTTCGGCGCCTCGCGCACCTTGAAGCCAAGCGCTTGCAGCGATTCGATCGCCACTTCATACGGCTGGCGTTCGTAGATCGCGCCTGATGGATTGATAAACGCGTCGGTGTCGCCGGGCTGCACGCGGCGCGCTCGGATGGCGGGCGGGCGCGGTGCGGTGTTGGCATTGGCGCTGGTGTTGGCCGCCAGCGCGATGCCGCCGGCCAGGGCCGCGGGCGCGGCGATGAACTGGCGTCGGTTGCTCAAGATCGGCCTTTCTTGCAGCGGTATCGGCAGTTTCAAACGACCATCGGCAGCGTGCGCCGCACGACATCGCGGTCACCACAATCAAAGTGCCACCACTCGGTGCCGATGCCACGGTAGCCACCTTGTTGCATCGCCGC
>JANOKR010000456.1:0-3387 GCA_031419315.1 Betaproteobacteria bacterium | reverse complement strand
ATCGGCCGCTATACCGGTGTTGCCGCTGACGAGGCACCCCTGCACCGGCTGGGCTCGGGGCAGTGGGAAAAGGCGCGCCGCAAGGCCGCCGAGCAGGTGCGCGATACCGCCGCGGAGCTGTTGAACCTGTACGCCCGGCGTGCTGCGCGCGAAGGATTTGCGCACCCCTTCTCGGCGCACGATTACGAAGCTTTTGCGGCCAGCTTCGGCTTCGAAGAAACCGCCGACCAGCGCGCGGCGATCCACGCCGTCATGCAGGACATGATCAGCCCCAAACCGATGGACCGCCTGGTCTGCGGTGATGTCGGTTTTGGCAAGACCGAGGTCGCGTTGCGTGCCGCTTTTGTCGCCGTGCACGGCGGCAAGCAGGTCGCCCTGCTGGCACCGACGACGCTGCTCGCCGAGCAGCATTACCAGACCCTCGTCGACCGCTTCGGCAAGTGGCCGGTGAAGGTGGCCGAGTTGTCGCGCTTTCGCTCCGACAAAGAGATCAAGGTCACGCTCGAAGGGCTCGAAGCTGGCACCGTCGATATCGTCGTTGGCACGCACAAGCTGCTCAGCCCGAGCATGAAGTTCAAGCGCCTGGGCCTGCTCGTCATCGACGAAGAGCACCGCTTCGGCGTGCGCCACAAAGAGGCGATCAAGGCGATGCGATCGGAAGTCGACGTGCTGACGCTGACCGCGACGCCGATCCCGCGCACGCTGGGCATGGCGCTCGAAGGCTTGCGCGACTTGTCGGTGATCGCCACCGCGCCGCAGCGCCGGCTGGCGATCAAGACCTTTGTGCGCACCGAAGGCAACAGCGTCATCCGCGAAGCGGTGCTGCGCGAGCTCAAGCGCGGTGGCCAGGTATTTTTTCTGCACAACGAGGTCGAGACGATCCAGCACCGCGCGAGCAAACTCGCCGAGCTGGTACCCGAGGCGCGCATCGCCATCGCCCATGGCCAGATGCCCGAGCGCGAACTCGAGCGCGTGATGCGCGACTTCATCGCCCAGCGCTACAACCTGCTGTTGTGCTCGACGATCATCGAAACCGGCATCGACGTGCCGACCGCCAACACGATCGTGATGTCACGCGCCGACAAGTTTGGCCTGGCGCAACTGCACCAGTTGCGCGGCCGTGTCGGGCGCAGCCATCACCAGGCCTACGCTTATCTGCTGGTGCCCGATGTGCAGGCCTTGAGCAAGCCCGCGCAGATGCGGCTCGATGCGATCCAGTCGATGGAAGAGCTCGGCTCGGGTTTTTATCTGGCGATGCACGACCTCGAAATCCGCGGCGTTGGCGAGGTCCTCGGCGACAAACAAAGCGGCAACCTGATGGAGGTCGGTTTCCAGCTCTACAACGACATGCTCGGCGAAGCCGTGCGTGCGCTGAAGGCCGGGCGTGAACCCGATCTGCATTCACCGCTGGCGGCGACCACCGAGATCAACCTGCACGCCCCGGCGCTGCTGCCCGACGCCTATTGCGGCGATGTGCACACCCGGCTGAACCTCTACAAACGCCTGGCCACGGTCGACAGCAACCAGCGCCTGGACAGCCTGCTCGAAGAGATCACCGACCGCTTCGGCAAGCTGCCGGCGCAGGGCCAGACCCTCTTCGACACCCACCGGCTGCGCCTGCTCGCCAAACCCTACGGCGTGATGAAGATCGACGCCGGCCCGAAGCTGATGAGCATCATCTTCCGCCCCAACCCGCCGGTGGACTCATCACGCATCATCGCGCTGGTGCAGAAGACCCGACACATCAAACTGGCCGGCAACGACAAGCTGCGCATCGACCGCGAGATGGCCGATGTGCGCGAACGGGTGCAGTACCTGCGCGATGTCTTGCGCGCGCTCGGGCCGCCGACCACAGCCGCTGCGGCACACTGAAGGCATGGCACTCCACCCCGACCTGCCCCGATCGCCGTACGCGGCGCTGAACCCGGCACACCGCTGGTTCCCCGCCGACGAAACACTTCGTGCCAGCGCGTATGAGCGGCTGCTGCCGCCCCTGGTGGCGCGCATCCGCGCCGAGGTGACAGCTTGGCGCGACCGCGGCTACGCCGGTGCATCGGCCACGTCGCGGACGCTGCTGCAATGGTGGTTCGGCAACGACCACGTGGTGCAGCGCGCCGACGGCGCAAGCGAGACATTCCGCTGGTATTTTGCGCAGCGCGAAGCGGTGGAGTCGGTGATCTGGCTCTACGACGTCAAGCAGGCACGCGACAAGTTCGACCTGATGCGCTTCGACGCCTCGGGCGCCGTTTCGGCCGGCATGTTCCCCGAAGACTGGCCGCGCTACGTCGTCAAGATGGCCACCGGTGCGGGCAAGACCAAGGTGCTCTCGCTGCTCATCGCATGGAGTTATTTTCACCGCCTCTACGAACCGGGTTCGGCGTTGTCGCGCAACTTCCTTGTCATCGCGCCGAACATCATCGTGTTGGACCGGTTACGCGCCGACTTCGACGGTCTGCGCATCTTCTTTGCCGACCCGGTGCTGCCCGACAACGGGCTGCACGGTCACAACTGGCGCGACGACTTTCAGCTCAGCTTGCATTTGCAGGACGAGGTGCGCGTCGGCCGTGCCGTGGGCAACATCTTCCTGACCAATATCCACCGCGTCTACCTGGGCGACATGCGCGAGCCCACGCTTGAAGACGACGACCTGCGCGACTATTTTTTGCAGCCGTTCGGCGACAAGCCCAGCGGCAAGACAACCGACAGCAAGATGGACCTCGGCGAGCTGATCCGCGACATCGACGAGCTCGCCGTCTTCAACGACGAGGCCCACCACATCCACGACGAACGCATGGCCTGGTTCGGCAGCATCCGCGACATCCACCACCGGATGCTCCAGAAGGATCTGCGCCTGGCCTTGCAGATCGACGTGACCGCTACGCCGCGGCACGACAACGGCGCGATCTTCGTGCAGACGGTGAGTGACTACCCGCTCGTCGAAGCCATCCACCAGGGTGTCGTCAAACATCCGGTGCTGCCCGACGCGGCCAGCCGGGCCCGCCTGCGCGCGCATCCGAGCGCGATCTTTCACGAGAAGCACGCCGACTACCTGGCGCTCGGCATCGAGGAATGGAAGAAGAGTTTCGAAGAGCACCAGCGCCTGGGCAAGAAGGCCGTGCTGTTCGTGATGGTCGACGACACGCGCAACTGCGACGACGTGGGCGCGCACCTGGAGCGCATCTGCCCCGAGCTGCAAGGCGCGGTGCTGGTGATCCACACCAAGAACAATGGCGAGATCACTGAGGCCGCGAGCGGCAAGGCCAAGGAAGAACTCGAAGCCCTGCGCCGCGAGGCCAACCGCATCGATACCTGGGACAGCAAGTACAAGGCCATCGTTTCGGTGCTGATGCTCAAGGAAGGCTGGGACGTGCGCAACGTCACCACCAT
>JANOKR010000455.1:0-2246 GCA_031419315.1 Betaproteobacteria bacterium | reverse complement strand
CCTTCGATGACGCCGGCATCGATGTCCATCAACGCCGACAGCGCACCCAGCACCATGATGTTCTTGAACAGCGTGCGCTGGCGCGGGTCTTCGTAGGTGGCGTTGCAGATCGCGGTGACCGGCATGCCGATGACGCTGATGTCGCTGCGCAGCGCGCCATTCGACAGCGGCTTGGTGCTGTCGTAGAACAGGTAGCCGCCGGTCTCGATCTCGGCCAGGTCTTGCGTCCAGGTCTGCGGGTTCATGGCCACCATCATGTCGATGCCGCCGCGCCGGCCGAGCCAGCCTTTCTCCGTCACGCGCACCTCGTACCAGGTCGGCAGGCCCTGGATGTTGCTGGGGAAGATATTGCGTGGGCTGACCGGCACGCCCATGCGCAAAACGGCCTTGGCAAACAGCTCGTTGGCCGAGGCCGAACCCGAGCCGTTGACGTTGGCGAATTTGATGACGAAGTCGTTGACGGCCTCGATGCGCTTCATGCCGGCACCCCTTGCTTGACAGGCCCGCGGTCGCGGCAGGCCGGGCCGGCCTTGGTTGGCACCAACAAGAACTTTTGCATGTCCCAAGCGCCGGTCGGGCAGCGCTCGGCGCACAGGCCGCAGTGCAGGCAAACGTCCTCGTCCTTGACCATCACCCGCGCAGTCTTCAACTCGGCGCTCACGTACAGGGCCTGCTCGGCATTGCCGGCCGGCGCGCTGAGCCGGCCGCGCAGGTCGGCCTCATCCGCGTTCTCGACGAAGCTGATGCAGTCCATCGGGCAGATGTCCACGCAGGCATCGCACTCGATGCACAACTTGTCGGCGAACACCGTCTGCACGTCGCAGTTCAGGCAGCGCTGGGTCTCCTTGAAGGCGGTGGCGGCGTCAAAGCCGAGCTCGACTTCGACCTTGATGCTGGCCAGCGCGATCTCCGCCTGGGTCCAGGGCACCTTGAAACGCAGGTCGTTGCTGACGGCGTTGTCGTAGCTCCACTCGTGGATGCCCATCTTCTGCGACATCAGGTTCAAGTGCGGCGGCGGGCGGCGGCTGATCGGCTCGCCATGCAGCAGGCGGTCGATCGACACCGCGGCCTCGTGGCCATGCGCCACCGCGGTGATGATGTTCTTCGGCCCGAAGGCAGCATCGCCGCCAAAAAAGACATTCTTGATCGACGCCTGGAAAGTCTTGGCATCCAGCACCGGCAGGCCCCATTCGTCGAAGTCAATGCCGCAGTCGCGCTCGATCCACGGAAAGGCATTTTCCTGGCCGACGGCGACAAGCACCTCGTCGCATTCGATGACCACCTCGGGCTGGCCGGTGGGCACCAGTTTGCGCCGGCCCTTGTTGTCGTAGACCGCTTCGACGATCTCGAAGCTCATGCCGACCAGCCTGCCAGCTTCGTGGACAAAGGCTTTGGGCACGTGGTAGTTGATGATCGGGATGTCTTCGTGCATCGCGTCTTCTTTTTCCCACGGCGAGGCCTTCATCTCCTCGAAGCCCGACCGCACCACCACCTTGACGCTGTCGGCGCCCAGCCGCCGCGCCGAGCGGCAGCAGTCCATCGCGGTGTTGCCGCCACCGAGCACGATGACGCGCTTTTTCACGCTCGTGACATGGCCGAACGACACCGAGGCCAGCCAGTCGATGCCGATGTGGATGTTCGCTGCGGCTTCGCGCCGGCCGGGCATGTCGAGGTCACGCCCGCGCGGCGCGCCGCAGCCGACAAATACCGCGTCCCAGCCTTGCTGGAGAAACGCGGCCATCGATTCGATGCGCTCGCCGGATCGGAACTCGACACCGAGGTTGAGGATGAAACCGACCTCTTCGTCGATCACCGACTCAGGCAGCCGAAAGCGCGGAATCTGCGTCCACATGAAACCGCCGGCTTTTTTCTCGGCATCAAAAACGGTCACCTGGTAACCCTGCGATTGCAGGTCGCGCGCGACCGTCAGCGACGCCGGCCCGGCGCCGATGCAGGCCACCCGCTTGCCGTTTTTGGCCAGCGGCCGCGGGATCATCGCGCGCACCTCGTCGCCCTTGAAGTCCGCCGCCACGCGCTTGAGCCGGCAGATCGCCACCGGCTCGGGCTTGGCGGCATTTTCTTCTTCGACCCGGCCGCGGCGGCAGGCCGGTTCGCAAGGCCGGTCGCAAGTGCGGCCGAGGATGCCGGGGAAGACATTGCTCACCCAGTTGACCATGTAGGCGTCGTCGAAGCGCCCTTGGGAGATCAGCCGGATGTACTCAGGCACGGGGGTGTGCGCCGGGCAC